>JADFNF010000235.1 GCA_022563485.1 Fidelibacterota bacterium
TATTGCCCCAAATAACCCCGGCACCTGACCCGCTGCGCTGGTAATTTTAGGGCTGTCCAGGGTCCAACCCTTCGACGGACTCAGGGTGACAGAACCGGCCGCTGTAGGAAGCTGATTGCAGGGAATCGTATTATGCGCAAAGAATCGTTTCGCAATATCGCCATCATCGCTCACGTTGACCACGGTAAGACCACCCTGGTGGATGGCCTGCTGCGCCAGAGCGGCACCTTCGCCGCCCACCAGGCCTTGACTGACCGGGTCATGGACTCCATGGACCTGGAGAAGGAGCGCGGCATCACCATTGCGGCCAAGAACACGGCCATCCGCTATAAGGATGTGAAGATCAACATTGTCGACACGCCGGGGCACGCCGATTTCTCGGGGGAAGTGGAGCGCTCCCTGAACCTGGTGGACGGGGCGTTGCTGCTGGTTGACGCCAGTGAGGGGCCCCTGCCCCAGACCCGTTTCGTCCTCAGGAAAACACTGGAGAAGAATCTGACGGTGATCCTGGTCATCAACAAAATTGACCGTCACGATGCGCGCATTGACGAGGTGCTCAACGAGGTCTACGACCTGTTCATCGACCTCAACGCCACCGACGAGCAGATCGAATTCCCCATTGTTTACACCAACGCCAGAGCAGGGGAGGCTCACTTCGAGGTCGGAGACGACTCCACCGATCTGACACCCCTATTTACGACCATTTTGGAGAAAATTCCCGGCCCCCTGGCGGATGATGACCAGCTGCCCCAGTTCCTGATCACCAGCCTCGACCACGATCCATACGTCGGTCCCATCGCCATAGGCCGGCTGAATAATGGGACCCTGGCCTTAAACCGGTCCTATGCCCTGTGCGGCGCGGAATCGATTACCCGCAACATAAAATTTTCCGCCATCTACACCTTTGAGGGTTTGAAAAAGGTGCAGGTCGACCAAGTGATGGCCGGTGACATTGTCGCCGTGGCAGGTGTTGAGAATTTTGCGATAGGGGACACCATCACCGATGAGGACGACCCCCAGCCCCTCACCCGTATCAAGGTGGATGACCCGACCCTTTCCATGCTGTTTTACGTCAACAATTCCCCCACGGCGGGACAGGAGGGGAAGTTCCTCACCTCGCGGCATATCGGGGAACGGCTCAATCGAGCCATGCTCAACGATGTGTCCCTGCACGTATCGGTCACGGACCGGGCGGATGTGTTTGAAGTCAGGGGCCGGGGGGAGCTGCAGATGGCCATCCTCATCGAAACCATGCGCCGGGAAGGGTACGAGTTCATGGTTTCCAAGCCACGGGTCATCACCCGGGAGGAAAAGGGCAAGCTGCAGGAGCCGATGGAACAGGTCTTCCTCGATATCCCCGAGGAACATATCGGTGTTGTGACGGAGAAGCTATCGAAGCGCAAGGGGCGGATGACGAACCTTGAGAATCATGGTCATGGCCGGGCCAATATGGAATTTCTCATCCCCTCCCGGGGCCTCATCGGTTTCCGCAGCCAGTTTATGACCGACACCAAGGGCGCGGGCATCATGAACTCCCTGTTCAACGGCTACGCGGACTGGTTTGGCCCCATACCCCAACGATCGAGCGGCGCCCTGGTGGCCGACCGGGCCGGTAAAGTGACCCCCTACGCAGCCTTTGGCATGGTTGACCGGGGGGAGCTCTTTTTGGCGACCGGCACCATGGTCTACGCGGGGATGATCATTGGCGAACGCAACCGGGAGGTGGACCTCGACGTGAACATCACCCGCGAGAAAAAACTGACCAACATGCGGGCCGCCTCGGCCGACACAACCGTGAACCTGCGGCCGCCCAGGGCGTTGTCACTGGACCAATCGATCGAATTTATCGCCGAGGATGAACTGGTGGAGGTGACCCCCCTGTCGATCCGGCTCCGTAAGCAGGAGCTGGACGCCGGTAAGCGGATATCCGCTCGCCGTAGAGAAAAGCAGGGGTGAGGCAGAGCACCAAAAATAGCCTGTTGAAGATACCGGCCTACGGGGTACTGCGATTTATGGCCTTCCTATTAGGGGTTGTTGCATTGGCCCTATTGGCGTTGGCCGGCGCCGCCTTTTTATCCACGTCACCCCCAGGGGGGCAACCGGATTTGGTATGGATCATAGGTGGGGTGATGCTGCTGTTGATGGGCGTTGCCGGGCCGGTGCGGGTCATTCGCAAAGGGGCACTCATTCCAGCTGAGGCTAAACAAATGATCCTGGTTCAAGCCGTGGTGATACCCCTGGCCGGGCTGGCTTTCCTCATTTCCGGGGTGGTGAACAGCCCCACAGCAGGGGCGTGGGCCTATGGTGTCGTAGGACTCTTGAC
>JADFNF010000061.1 GCA_022563485.1 Fidelibacterota bacterium
CTGGATGTGGTGACCCGGCAGCAAAACCTGACCATATTCAAAGGGGAGCTCACCGGCGTCGTCGTGCAGCAGGATCGCCTCGTGGGGGTTGTTTTAGACCACGCCACCGAGGTGCCCGCACAGACTGCCATCCTCACCTGCGGCACCTTCCTTAATGGCCTCATCCACATCGGGACGAGGACCTTCCCCGCCGGCCGTATGGGTGAACGTCCGTCGCTCGGGATCACCGAAGCATTGGTGGCCCTGGGCTTTCGCACCGGTCGCCTCAAAACAGGTACGCCCCCCCGGCTGCACCGTGATTCCATCGACTGGGACAAGACCGAGGCGACTTACGGCGACCGCCACCCGACACCGTTCTCCTTCCGTACCCCCCTGCCTTTCCAGCCGTTGAACGTCCCTTGCCACCTCACCCGCACCGGACCGGCAGTCCATGACCTCATCAGGGCGAACCTTGACCGGGCGCCTCTGTATACCGGACAGATCGAGGGGGTCGGTCCCCGCTATTGCCCCAGCATCGAGGACAAGGTGGTGCGTTTCGCTCAACGGGACCACCATCAAATCTTCCTGGAGCCGGAGTGGGCCGACTCACACCAGATCTATGTGAACGGCTTCTCCACGAGCCTGCCCGAGAAGATTCAACGGGCCGCCCTGCGGCAGATAGCGGGGTTGGAGCGGGCTGAATTTATCCGCCCCGGTTACGCCATTGAGTATGATTTCTTCCCACCCAGCCAGTTGAAGTCGACCCTGGAGACCAAGGATGTAGCCGGGCTGTTCTTCGCCGGGCAGCTCAACGGTACATCGGGCTACGAGGAGGCCGCCGCCCAGGGTCTGGTAGCCGGCATCAACGCAGGGGCCCAGACCCAGGGCCTCGACCCCCTGGTCCTTGGCCGGGATGGGTCCTACATCGGGGTGCTGATCGACGACCTGATCACCAAGGATACCGATGAGCCGTACCGCATGTTCACGTCCCGGGCCGAGTATCGACTTCTGTTAAGGCCGGACAACGCTGACCTGCGTCTGGCCCCCATCGGCCTGAAATACGGGCTTCTCGATGAGGCCGAATCCCAGCGGCTACAGGCTCGCAAGCAGTCCATTGCCCGGATCAAGGAGCTGTGCCAACAGACGACGGTGGCCGCACCCATCGGGGCAACGACCGGGCCTACCGGTGCCGACGGCCGGAACCCGCGCATCAAACTGGACCAGCTCCTGAAGCGGCCCGAGATTTCCCTGGACGATCTCTTGCCAGGGCTGTCAGCGGAGCTGCGGGCCATGATCCCCAGCGACCGGTTTACGGCTGAGACCGATATTAAATACGCCGGTTATTTAGACCGTCAGCAGGCTCTGGCGGATAGCATGCGTCGTATGGAAAACACTTTGGTCGACCCCCGGTTCGATGTCACCACCATTACCGCCATGCGGACCGAGGCCCGGGAAAAACTACGCCTGGTCCGACCTGAGACCCTGGGACAGGCTTCCCGGATATCGGGCGTCAACCCCCCGGATATCGCCTTACTGTCGCTGCACCTCAGGCGGTGGCATGTTTCACGTGAAACATCACCGTGATCGCTCCCCGGCTCCTCCAAACAACCGCTGAGACCTTCAAGCGACTGGGCGTTTCACCGGGAACCCGCCTCACTGGACTACCGCCCGCCCTGGTGCCCCTGGTGCTCAGCTATCTATCGACATCCGTGGGCCTCCCCGTTTTGGCGGCCTTTGATTCCGACGAGGACGCCCTGACCGCCCGGGATGTCCTTTTGGGAATGGGCAACGATCAGGACGTTCCCTTTTATCCCCATACCGTTATCGAGGATGACGCACCGCCTGGCTTCGTATCGTCCCTGGACAGCTTTCGCTTTGCCGCCCTAGCCCGTCTCGCTATCAGCCCCCCGGTTCCTTACTTCCTCTGCTCCCATGATCTTCTAAAGGCCGGTCTTCCGCCGGGGGATAGAATTGGGGATGGCCTGCATACCCTCCGGCCTGGGGAGCTGACTTACGAGGATTTTCGAACATGGCTTGAAAGCAACGAATATGAACTGGTCTCCCTCGTAACCGAACCGGGGACTTACGCCCTGCGGGGGAGTATTATCGATGTCTTCCCAGTCAACGAGGTTGGGCCGGTTCGCCTCGATTTCTATGGGGACCGGCTGGAAGAAATCCGTGAGTTTGACGTCCATAGCCAAATCAGTACGATGACCCGGTCGGTCGTGATGGTGCTCTCCATGGCGCCCGAGGACACGACCGAGGTGCCGGTATTCGATCACTTTCCCGACGGCTGGGTCCTGGCCCGGCAGGAAGGGGATGATCGCTGGGCACTCAGCTCCTCATCCAGCTCTGAGCCCGGCCGCACAATCTCCCTGGAGTTTGACCTGTTCGAAAGCCGCACCACCTCCATGGATCTGATGAGAGAGCGCTGGAATCTACTCCTTAAGGCCGAACCGTCGGCCACGGCCTTTTTTGTCGGTGACCGTGATTCCTTCTTCGAACGCGCCAAAGACTTGCTGAACGGTATCCCGTTACAGGACGTCCGCGGCTCCTATCCCGTTGGCTTTTCATCGGCGCCCCTCGGGCTGTATGTATTGACGCCCCGAGAACTTTTTCATCGACCCTCGATGGCCTGGCGTCCTCCTCGCAAGGGGGTGGCGTCCCTGGCGACCGTCCAGCACCACATTGACGCCCTGGAACCGGGTGACCCCATCATCCATATGAACCACGGCATCGGGCGCTATGAGGGGCTGACCCACCTCAAGGTTGGCGACGCACTGCAGGAGTGTCTGGTGATTACCTACCAGGGTGGCGACCGGGTCTATGTCTCTACCGATAAGATATCGCTCGTTTTTCCCTATACGGTTAAAGGCGATGGTCCGCTGCAGCTGGATTCCTTAAATTCCGGTCGCTGGGAGCGTGTCAAACGCCAGACCCGTCGCTCAGCCGAGGAGGTGGTGGACTATTTGGCCGAGCTTTACGCTCGCCGGTCGGTGGCCGAGGGCATTGCCCAGCCCCTCGATGACGAGCTGCAGGCGGAAATGGAGGCTGCCTTTCCCTACCAGGATACGGCAGACCAGGTTCGCGCCACCGAGGAGATCAAACGGGATATGGAGCGTCCCCAGCCCATGGACCGTCTCCTTTGCGGCGATGTGGGCTTTGGCAAAACGGAGGTGGCCCTCCGGGCGGCCTTCAAGGCCATCCGGGGAGGCGGTCAGGTTGCTTTCCTGGTGCCAACAACCATTCTGGCCAACCAGCATTTAATCTCCTTCCGGGCGCGTCTGTCTGCCCTGGCAGTTAATGTGGCCATGCTGTCTCGCTTTGTAGCACCGGCCGAGCAACGCCGCATCATTGGTGACATTTCATCGGGGGCGATTGATCTGGTCATCGGGACGCATCGGCTCCTGTCCAACGATGTTACCTTCAAACAGCTCACCTTGCTCATTATCGACGAAGAACACCGTTTCGGAGTCAAGCAAAAGGAACGCATGAAGGAGCTGAAGAGCAGTGTGGACATTCTCAGCCTTACGGCTACGCCGGTGCCCCGGACCTTGCACTTTTCCCTCGCAGGTATTCGCGACATATCACGCCTGGATACTCCACCCCTGGAGCGGATGCCGATCATTACCTCAATCCAATACCACAGCTCCAAGCTTATCCAGCAGGCGGTAGCCAAAGAAGTTCAGCGCAATGGTCAAGTTTACTTCGTACATAATGAGGTTGAAAGCATCTATCGTATCGAACGCGACTTGAGGGAGCTGCTTCCGGATACCACCATCGGTGTGGCCCATGGTCAACTCGGGGGGAAAGAGCTGGAGCAGACTATGCTAGCTTTTTCGGAGGGCCATTTCCAGCTGCTCCTGTGCACCAGTATCATCGAGTCAGGTATTGATCTGCCCAACGTCAATACCGTTATCATAAACAACGCCCACAAGTTTGGCTTGGCCCAACTTTATCAAATACGCGGTCGTGTCGGACGCTCCCATCGCCAAGCCTATGCCCACCTGCTTATCAAGCGGCGGCCCAAACTCAAGCATGACGCGGCTAAACGCCTTAAAACGATCGCGCGTTATAGCGCCCTGGGTTCGGGGTACGCCATTGCGTTAAGGGATCTTGAAATCAGGGGCACCGGTAACCTTTTCGGCTTGGAGCAGAGTGGACATGTAGCGGCAGTGGGCCTCGATCTTTATACCAAGATTATTCAGGGGATCCTGAGGGAACGGGAATTGGCCACCGATCCCGCCGGTATCCCCCGCCTAGCCCAGGAAGATGTCACTGTAAAAATGTTTCCCAACGCACATATTCCGGTAAGCTATGTCTCCGATCCTCACCTGCGGCTCAATCTTTACCGCCGGCTAGCTACGATGGATGACCGGGGTGCAGTTACGAATCTGCGTAAGGAGCTCCGCGATCGGTTTGGGGCCCCGACTTCCGAAATGGAAGACCTTATGCATTCCGTTGAACTACGCATTCTGGCTACGGGCCTGGGCGTGCGATCCCTCAGGCGGTCCGATAACCACGAAATACTTTTGGACTTCGTTAAACCGGCCGATCCTTCCGCCTTACTTGACCGGATCAATACCGCCATGGAACAAATAGGTTTTAATTATCGTTTTCTTAATCTCAAGAATGGTGAGTTGCGCCTTTCCATTCAGCTGGACGGCGAAAAAAACTTTTATTCGACTGCAATGGATAGCTTTGAAGCTCTCTCAGCCTTGAAATAGGTCTTAACTTGTCCCGTAACCGGATTTCATATGATGTACCAGGCCTTTAACGTTAACACCTCGACTTCCCGCACGGGTCCATCACGGACAAATCTCCTGCTAGTATTCATAATTAGCCTGTATGCTAGCAGTTGTTCACTTCCTAAAACCGACAAGGCAACCCCGCTGGCCCGCGTCGAAAAACATTCGATCACTCGTGACGACCTCTACGACCAATCGGGCGTCAATTACATTTCCCCCGGTGAAATCATCGAACGATGGATTGACGATGAAGTCCTAATCCACCATGCGAGGGGCTCATCCATTGTAGATCAAAGAATTATCGATCACTTGGTTGATGAATACCGACAAAGGGTTACAGCCCAGCTGTTTCTCGATTCCCTTATTCTCCGCCGTACGCAGGTCACCCGTGATGGGGCTCGCGATTACTACTATGATAATCTGAAAGAGTTTCAGTTTTCTGACGATGCGGCGGAGGTGGTCCACATCAGCTTCCAGCAGCTGGATGATGCCCAGGATGCCTTTCATATCTTGAATACAACTACGATAACCTCCGACTCCTTACTCCGCTCTTTTAATTATGACCACCAAATTGTACATCGGCGCCGCCTAATCGCCGTGTTGGATGAGGCCATCTTTTCAGCGGCGCCAGGTAACCTTGTAGGCCCCTTAACATCGGAATACGGATATCACCTTATTCGGGTTATTCGTCACTTTAGTGCCGGGGAGCCAATTCCCATTGAACTGGTCCAAACCAATATTATTAATCGTCTTTTTCAAAAGCAGTTACCCGTTATCCGAACAACCGTTTTAGATAGTCTTCGAGAGGTCACAGATGTTGAAATCCCTCCCAATTAGTTTCCTTGTTTTTTCCATGGTCCTCCCCCGGGAACTCGCGTCCCAGGATTTAATCGATGGTGTCGCCGCCATTGTCGGCGATAAAATGATCCTGAAGAGTGATGTTCTGCAATTAGCGCAAATGAATGCTTTGCAGATTGGCCTTGATCTAACCAGTGACCCTAATCTGCTATCACAGTATCAGGAAAATGCACTGAATTTGCTACTTACACAAAAGATCATGATCGCTCGGGCTAAAGTTGACAGCCTTGATGAAATACCAGCTGCCGATGTGGATCAAGCTCTCGATCAACAAATAGATAATATCCTGGCTCAAGTTGGTACCGAAACTCGCTTTGAAGAAGTTCTAAACCAATCCGTACGTGATTTCAGGTCTGAACGCTGGTCCGACGTGCGAGACCAAATCATAGCTGAACGCTATCAGTCGGAAAGGATTAAACATGTCTCGATCACGCGACATGAGGTGGAAGACTTTTTTCACACCTACAGGGATAGCTTACCATCTATGGAAACCAGGCTAGAGCTCTCTCAGATCATCATTCCCATCCATACTGGACGGGAAGCTGAAGAACAGGCATATAATTTAATCTCCCAAGTTGCCCAATCCCTTGCTCAGGGAGAGAATTTTTCAGCCTTGGCCCTACAATACTCTGACGATCCCGTCTCCAGCACACAGGGGGGAGATTTGGGTTACGTAAGACGGGGTGAGTTTGTCAATGAATTTGAAGAAATAGCATTTCAACTCGATGACGGTGAAATCAGTGAAATTATTAAGACCGTTTTTGGTTATCATATCATACAACTCATAAATAGGCAGGGGGAAAAAATTAATGTTCGTCATATCTTAATCAATATAAATCCTACAGACCAGGATCGGGAGACCTCTCTTGACCTCATTCGTAAACACTATTTCCTTTTGAGCGAGAACCCCGCTCTTTTTGACTCACTGCTCAAAGTCATTATTGATGAGGCGGAATCCGAACTCTCCGAAATTGGCTATATTGGCTGGGTTACTCTGTCACAGCTGCCCCTCGAATCCTACCGCACAGCTCTTTTTGGCCTTCGAACGAACCAAATTTCACCTCCCTTTGAAACGCCGGATGGATTTCACATTCTTAAAGTACTAAGATATCAAGAGGGAGGAGCACCAACGCTCGAAGGGTTTTATCCACAAATTGAAGCTCTTGCATTAAGAAATAAGCAAACAATTTATTTCAATAACTGGTTAGAAGATATACGTAGCCATGTGTTTATAAAAATATTATAGAAAACATCCACAGTCGTTTGTCAATCAACAGTGGATAACTATCTTCTTTGTCACTGCTAGACCTTCACGCTGCTATTTTACCGCCAAGTCCATGATTAATCCAGTTCTTCATCATGTTATTCACATATAATCCCTACTCAAAACAGCCCCACTTATCGACGGAACATATATATTTTTTTCCTTGTTATCCACAATATTAACACACTCTATTATTAAAACAATATAAAGAGTTAAATCTTTATAATACTTTTTATGCTTCTAGCTCCGTTCCTTCCCTCGACACATCAATTAAAAAATATAATACAAATTTCTTGAATAGATGCATCAAATAGGTTAATTTTCAGGTATATAATCACGCTCATAAATCCATGATTCGTTAATACCTAAACCAAATCATAATAAAGACGAATTATGAAATTTTCCTTAGACCGATCATCGCTCCAACAGGCTCTTCAGCAACTAGGAAAGGTTATTCCTGCTCGTACAACCCTTCCTATCCTTAGCTCCGTCCTTGTCCTGGCTAGGAATGGAAAGCTAAGCTTACGTGCCACCGATCTTGAAATTTCACAGATTACCACACTTTCTGCTGATGTTTCCATCGAAGGGAGTGTAGCGATTCCACACCGTACACTTTTGGAAATAACCAGTGAGATGCCTGAAGGAGACTTGAGCTTCGAAGCCACTGATGATCACCGAGTCCAAATCACAACTTCCTTTGGGTCATACTCTATCATGGGTAAACCGCTGGAAGAGTTTCCGGCTCTGCCAGAAGTCGATGCACAACAGACTGTTTCCATACCGTCAGCCTTACTTAAGCGAATCATTGACAAAACGATATTTGCCATAAGCCGTGACGAATTAAAGCCATCCCTGCAGGGTGTCCTTTTTAGATTTGGTAAGGAGAGTCTTCAGGCCGTTGCCACGGATGGTCATCGCCTAGTGAGATTTATTAACACCCAATTTTCAGGTAGTGATTATGTTGGTGATAATATTATACCTGGTAAGTTTTTAGGAATCTTGGGAACCTATCTTAATGGAGACGAAGAGGCGCATTTGAATATTGGTGAAAATCATATTATGATCCAGAGCCAGGATACAGTTCTTTATACCCGGATTATAGAGGAACGTTTTCCCGATTATGAAAGTGTCTTCCCCAAAGAGAGCACCAAGAACCTTAAGATTGAACGTGACGAAGTCCTAGCGGCCGTGCGACGGGTCAGTATTTTCTCAAACAAGACCACTCACCAAATCGCTTTTCAGCTCAAGGACAACGACCTTAAGGTCTCCACTGAGGATGTTGAGACCGTTTCAAATGCACAAGAGACGCTTTCATGTGAATATTCCGGTGAACCCCTTACAATTGGTTATAATGCCAACTATCTGCGCGATATCCTATCACATATTGATAGTTCAACCGTCCTAATTGAACTCGACTCACCCGTTACGGCCGCCATCTTCTATCCTGATCAGCAACAAGAAAACGAAGAACTGACGATGTTGCTCATGCCAATACGCCTGAATGATTAGTCCGGATGCTCCCTTAAGCTTGTCTATCATAACTAATATCCCTGTATCTCCAGGTCCTCTTTATTACTTAGATCCCACTATTTCAACTGAAACTTGGTAAATTCCTTTATTATGGGAAATGACGCCATTGATTTCATATCGTTATGGTCGAAGGTTGATGACATGTCCCTGATCCCTTGTGAGGAGATAAAAAGCAATCTGCAGATCGGGGAGCCACGTTGCCAAGTCTAGGTCAGGTCATATCTGAAGCACTTAAGGAATCGGGCTGGGAAGAGCCAGTTGAACGCCATCAAGCGATGCTTATCTGGGATCAGGTTGTAGGACGGCATTTTGCAAGACATTGTCATGCTGTTGAGATCAAAGGTGAAACGCTCTATGTTTCCGTTACGAACCCCGCCTGGCGAAGCGAGATTTCATTTCAGAAGAACGATATTCTTCAGGCGATCAATAAAAACTTAAAAACGCATTTTATTAAGGATATACGGTTCCAATAATGCATACATCCGACGGGATTACCGAAGCGACAGCGGATACATCGTCCCAGAAGGTTAAGGACTACGGCGCGGATAATATTACAGTCCTGAAAGGCCTTGAAGCAGTTCGTAAACGCCCGGCCATGTATATAGGTGACCTGGGCCGCCGAGGACTCCATCACCTCATTTACGAAGTGGTTGATAATTCTGTCGATGAGGGGCTGGCCGGTTTCTGTGATAGAATCGTGGTGACCCTCCACGAAGATGGCAGCTGTTCAGTGCAGGATAACGGTCGGGGAATTCCGGTCGGCATGCACAAGGAAGAGGGTCGTCCTGCTCTGGAACTGGTCATGACCATGCTCCATGCCGGGGGCAAGTTTGATAAGGGTTCGTATAAGGTTTCGGGGGGACTCCATGGTGTGGGCGTGTCGGTGGTAAACGCACTTTCCGAGTGGTGCCGGGTGAGTATCCAGCGTGATGGGCAGATCCACGAACAGACTTACCGGCGTGGCGACATTCAAGGCCCCATTAAGATCATGGGTAATACCAATGAAACAGGCACCCTGGTTCATTTTATGCCGGATCATGAAATCTTTCAAACCAGCGACTTTGAATTTGACCTAGTCAATGACCGCATCAGAGAACTGGCATACCTTAACAAACAGTTGGAAATTTCCCTCATCGATAAGCGAGTGCCCGGGGAACGTAAAGAAGTGCACCAATATAAGGGGGGCTTGGCGGAATTTGTGCAGCATATGGACTTGACCCGCAACCCCATTATCAGCAGTCCTATCTACATCGAAGGGGAACGAGACGGCGTCCCCATCGAGCTGTCGCTCCAGTACAACGACGCCTATAACGAGAACATCCTCACCTTCGTCAATTCGATCAACACCATCGAGGGCGGTACACACTTATCGGGTTTTCGGGCCGCCCTGACCCGATCCCTCAATCAATATGCCGCCAAGAACAACCTTTTTAAAAGCATGAAGGGTTCCAAAAAAACCTTCTCCCTCTCAGGCGAGGATGTTCGCGAAGGGCTTACAGCGGTCCTGTCGGTGAAGGTGGCCGAACCCCAGTTTGAGGGCCAGACCAAGACCAAGCTGGGCAATGGCGATATCAAAGGTGTGTGCGATTCCTTCATCATGGAGGGTTTGTCCGACTACTTTGAGCGCAATCCCGCGGTGGCCCGTAAAATTATCGACAAGGCCCAACTATCGGCCCTGTCACGGGAGGCAGCCAGAAAGGCGAAGGAGCTCATTCGCCGCAAAAGCGCCCTCGATTCCGCCAGTCTCCCCGGAAAACTGGCCGACTGCTCCAACAAGGACCCGGAATTTTGCGAACTCTACCTGGTGGAAGGTGACTCGGCCGGGGGCTCGGCCAAGCAGGGGCGTGACCGGCGATTTCAGGCCATATTGCCCCTGCGGGGTAAAGTCATCAATGCCGAGAAAGCCCGGGTGGACAAGCTGCTGAACAACACGGAAATCCAGGCGATTATCATGGCCCTGGGTACGGGCTATGGCGGTGATGAAGAGGCCCTTGGCGAAACCAACGGTAACAGCTCTGACTTTAATATTAAGAACCTTCGTTATCATAAGATCATCATCATGACCGATGCCGATGTGGACGGCAGTCATATTCGTACCCTCCTGCTCACCTTCCTCTACCGGAAAATGCCCCAGCTCATCCACCAGGGCTATGTTTATATCGCTCAGCCGCCCCTTTTTCGAATTACTCAAGGAAAAAAAGAGATTTACGCCTTCAGCGACGCCGAACGGGACCGGGTTCTGAAGCAACTCAACAAAGACGGGGCCAAGGGTAAGATAACGATATCCCGCTACAAAGGTCTTGGTGAGATGAACCCGGACCAGCTCTGGTCCACGACGATGGACCCGGAGACCCGGACACTCCTGCAGGTGATGGTCGAGGATGCGGCCGAGGCCGATTCCATTTTCTCCCGGCTCATGGG
>JADFNF010000062.1 GCA_022563485.1 Fidelibacterota bacterium
TGTTCCATAAACAAATTCGGTCCCTCCTCAGGGCCGGGCACGAGGTCACCCTGGCTACCCGCAACCAGCCGGTCGTTGACCTCAGGCTGCCCCGCTTCCAACATGTCGATTTGGGACCGGTGGGGGTGGTGCAATTTGGCGCGGCCCTCCAATCCCTGGCCGAGCAGTGGCGGCCCCAGGCCCTGCAAATCCATGAGTTCACCCTGCTGAGCGCCGGTGGGAGCATCAAAAAAGCGTTGGGGATTCCGCTGATCTATGATGTCCAGGATACCCATCCGGAAATGTGGGCCACCTTCTCATCCAAACCACCGGTGATCAAACAGATCATCAACTGGGGCCTCCTGCAGTTTGAGAAGCGCCAGCTCAAGCAGGTGGATGTCGTATTGGCGGCCTCCCAGCTGATTGCCAGCCGCTACCAGCAGTGGGGACCCGCAACTGTTTTCGTGCCCAACTATATGCCGTTTCACCCATTGGACCTTACTGTGCCAAGGCCACCCCTGGTCATCTACCATGGACAACTATCGGTTGAGCGCGGCATTGGCACCCTCGTGCGGGCCTTTGAAGGAGTGATCCAGCAGGTCCCGGAGGCTAGGCTGGAAATCTACGGCAGGGAGCGTGTGCCCGGTTTCGTCCAAGGACTGGAAAGCAGCTTGGACCAATCGGCACTCAGGTCAGCGGTACGCATCCGGTCAGCCATCCCCCATCGAGACATCCTTGACCGCCTCAAGGGGGCGCAAATCGGGGTGATCCCTTTCCTGGACCGCCCCCTGTTCCGCGTGGCGCCCCCCAACAAGCTGTTCGAATACCTGCTGTGCGGCTGCGCCGTGGTGACCAGCGACCTGCCCATATTGCGGGACCTGGGCCGGGACGCGGTCCAATTTGTTCCTCCCGGTGATGGACCCGCCCTGACAAAAGCGATCATCGAGCTGCTCGGGAATCGGTCACGGCGCGAGGAACTGGCCAGCCGGGGCCGTCAACTGGCCGAAACGGTGTACAACTGGGAGCAGGTCGAGCCCGACTACTTGCGCATCTACGAGGAACTGGCGTGAAGATCCTCTACATCTCACCAGAAAATACGGTGGGCACCTTGGGCCTTTGGCAACGTATCCACCGGGAGCGGGGCAATGAGTGCCGCACCATCACCTACTTCCCATCCGACACGGGCTTCCCTGATGATATCTGCCTGAACCTGCCGCTGATTTCGCCCTCACCCGGGTTCATTCGGCTGCGAAACTGGGTTTACACCCATACGAAAGGGCCCCTGGGTGACGTGCATGAGGTGCCCGGCAACCCGCCCGTCTGGCAGCCCGGCAGCTGGGCCGAGCAGATCTTCTTCTCCTTCCGCGATTGGCTCTGGCGCTTCTGGGTGGAACCAGCCATCGAAAAGTATGGCCTGCTGGACTACGACGTATACCACCTGGAATGGGGATTGGAGTTCTACCGGAACGGTAGCCTGGTGAAGCGCCTGGCCCAGTTGGGTAAACCGATCCTGGCGACCTATCACGGCCAGGACATGCGACACCGGGGCGTGGTGCCCGCCGTGGACCAACATGTGCAACTCAGCCTATCCAGCGAATATGATCTCCTGGCCCGCTATCCAGGGATGCGCTACCTATTTCTGCCCTACGATGTCCAAGCCCATGCGAGCGCGACAGAACTCCACCATCCTATTACCTTGTGCCATGCCACCCGTAACCGGTTTGCCAAGGGGTCGGATGCCATCATTGCGGCTTGCGAAGCTCTGGAGCGGTCCCATGGTATTCGGTTTATTCTCATCGAAAACCGGCCCCACGAGGAGGTCATGGCCCTGAAGCGCCAGGCCGACATCTACATCGACCAGGTATCCGATGTAGCCCCCGGCTACGGGATGAACTCTATCGAGGCCATGGCCCTGGGAATAGCCTGTTGCTCGCTCATGAACGAGGAGTACCAGGCCTTCATGCCCGACCACCCCTTCGTGAACGTCACCCCTGATAACCTTCTTGGCCAGCTGACAGCCCTGGTGGAACAACCCGCGGCGCTCCTGAAGCGGGGCGAACGGTGCCGCCAGTGGGTCCAGGCTCACCACAGCCTGGAGGTTGTGGGTGATCAGCTCTACGATTATTACCGGGAGCTGGGCATCCAGTGAAACCGAACCTGCCGGACCTGCTCACCCTGAACGGGGATCTGGCCCACGACCGGGCCCCCCAGCTGCTGGCCCTGATCAACAGTCTGCCGGGCCAGCCCTGGACCGAGGCTGAGCTCCTGATCCCCCTGCCGGACAAATTCCGTTATAGCCGGATCTGGATGACCGGCGATCAGGTGGTGGGCGTGGTCCTTGCTTCGCGCAAACACAAGTCTGTCCATATCCACCAGATCGTCCTCGAAGCCGCCTACCGTCAGTTGGGGCTGGGCCGGAAGGTCTATCGCCAGATCGCCGCCCAGGCTGAAGCCGACGGCCTGACATTACTCACAGCCCATTGCCTGCTCGACGACATGGGGGCGTTGGCCTTTCACACAACCTTGGGCTTGAGCCTGGACAGCCAATATGACGATCCCCAGGACGGATCGGTCTATGGACGCCTGTCCGTCCCTCTGAAGGTCCTGCTGGAGACCGGCACCCAACCATGAAGCTGGCCATCCATCAGCCCAATTTCCTGCCCTGGCCCGGTTACTACCATAAAATTCACCAGGCCGACGTGATGGTGCACCTGGATACGGCTCAGCACGTTCGCAACGACTTCGATCACCGCAACTGGGTGAAAGATCCGTCCGGCGAGAAGCAGTGGCTCCGGGTTCATCTGGCCGGGTCAAACCCCTCAATACAGCCGGTGAACAAGGTGCGTTTGGCCGACGATCACTGGCGTCAAAATCTGGAAAACGTCCTCTACAACAATTACCACCGGGCCCCTCACTATCAGCCGTATGCCGACCGGCTGCTGGCCATCATACACCGGGAGTGGCCCTCCCTCGCTGACCTCTGCCTGGCCCTCACCGAAAGCATTCTGAAGGAACTGGCCATTACCACCCCTTGCTCGCGTCTCTCCGAGTATGACCAGAAACTCGGTCGTCGCACCGAACGGCTGGTGAACATCTGCCGGCAGCTGGGAGCCGACACCTACCTCTCGGGCATCGGCGGTAGAACATACCTGGACGAGGATCTCTTCCGCCAGGCCGGCATCAATGTGGAGTATCAGGACTATCGTCCCGTCAAATACCCCCAAATCCACGGACCCTTTGTCCCTAACTTGAGTATCGTAGACCTGTTATTCAATACCGGTCCCCAGGCCCGTGATTATCTCCTGGGAGGGAATGTTGTCCAGTAGCACTGACCCACACTGCGGTTTTACCCTGGCCCACTACCGGCATTGCCTAGAGCAGGCCCTCAGCCAGGGGTATCGTTTCCTAACGATGAGCTCCTATGTCGAGCATCCACCTGCTGATGGGAAGATCATCCTCATGCGTCACGATGAGGACCTTTCTCTGCCCGCCGCCCTCAGGTTGGCCGACCTGGAGGTAGAATTGGGTGTGCGCGCTACCTTCTTCTTCCGATTCCACGCCCAGGGGTATAACCTCCTCGCTCTACCCTCACTGGATACCCTGGCCGCTGTCCGGGATCAGGGTCACGAGATCGGCCTTCACGGGGAAACCCATGCACTCGGGAAGTTCGCTGGCGATGGTTCCCTGCTGAGGCTGGAACGGGAACTGCTGTCCCGCGTGTTGGACCAGGAGGTCGAAGGTCTGAGCCTGCACGAACCCTCCCGTACCGTTCGAGGGAGCCGTGCAACCCGATACACCGACTACGGCTTTACCTATGAGGCCTATAGCCGCCAGTTCGCCGATCTCAAATACATCTCCGACAGCTCGGCCCACTGGCGCGAAGGGTGCATGTGTCAGCACATCGGACGGGAAGACCGGCTCTACATCTTGACACACGGCTTCTGGTGGTATGCCCAGACCCCTCTGGAGAATTATTGAGGGCCGGGATGGCCGTACCCGCCGTTTCCATCGTTGTGCCCATCTATAACGGCGGGGAGCATTACCCGGTCTGTTTCGAATCCCTGTGCCGCCTAGACTATCCACCCGACCGATTGGAAGTCCATATTATCGATGATGGCTCCACCGATGACACCGGGGCGTTCCTGAAGGCCCAGCAGCCGCCCGAGCATGTCCACATCCATCACTTGCCTGCCAACATTGGCCGGGGCGCCGCCCGCAACCAAGGCCTTCAACGGGCCACAGGGGAGGTTGTGATCTTTCTGGATGGCGATATGGAAGTGCTGCCCAACTTTGTGGCTGCCCATGTGGCCGAACTGGCTAAACCGGGACGGGAGGCTACGGTGGGCGCGGTTCAATCAGCCGACTGGGTGCCTAGCAGCAAACTGAACAGCTATCTGTACGACTACCCCCGACGGGGCGCGCAACAGTTCGGCCGGGATCGACCCATCGGATTCCAATACCTGATATCGGGTAACATGGCCCTGAGCCGCGCCGCTGTGGAAGGGGCGGGCGGCCAGTTTGAATCATACACCCGTTACGGCGGGGAAGACACCCTGTTTGCCTACCGCGTGGCCCGGGCCTTTCCCAACGGCATTTACTACAACGAGGAGGCCGTCTCCTTCCATCATCAGCACCAGTCCCTGGGAGCCTACCTGAAATTGATGACCAGCTACGGCCGCCACAACCTGCCCCTGATCGTCACCCGCCACCCGGAGCTCGCCGCTATCATGGCCGCCGATTTCGCCTGGCCCCTGCCGGGGAGATATTTTCGCCGCAAGCGGACCCTGGGCCGGTTCCTGTTCAATCGCTTGACCGATCTCCTGGCCCGGGCCCTGTTACTCCTCACCCCAAAACCCCTCAGCCATGCCCTGGTGCGGTTCCTGTCGGTGACCAGCGTGGTGCGGGGGCTCAGGCGCTACGTGCAGGAGCACAGGCCGCAAGTCCCGCATCCTGGCCTCAGCCGCAATTCACCCACCAACCCAACCACACCGCCCCCGGCGAGATGACCGGACCCGTCGCCGCCATCGATCTGGGTACCAACACCTGTCTGCTGCTGGTGGCTGTCCGGGACGGTCCCCGATTAGTGCCCCTGGCCGAGGAGCTGCGGGTGGTTCGTCTCGGGGCAGGCGTGGAGCGGACCGGCCGGTTGGCGGAGACGGCCATGAACCGGGCCGAGGAAGTTTTCCGCGAGTATCGGCGCATTATTGAATCTTTCGAGTGCCAGCAGGTGCGGTGCGTCGCCACCAGCGCTTTCCGCGAGGCATCCAACGGTTACGAACTCCGCCGGCGAATCCGCGCCGCCACCGGCTATGACCTGACCGCAATCACCGGGCAGGAGGAAGCTCACTGGGTGCTCCGGGCGGTGCAGGAGGCTTTACCGCAGGGGGTGGGCCGACGGATCATCGTGGATGTGGGTGGCGGCAGCACCGAGATTATTATGGAAGATGGCGGACAGCTGGGTGCGGTTGAAAGCCTGCGGATGGGGAGCGTCAGGTTGACGGAGCGCTGGCTGCACCATGATCCGCCATTACCAGAAGAACTGAAAGCCGTTCAGGCCGACATCGATGGCGTCCTCACCCGGAGCGCCCTACGAAGGGACGTTGACACCCTGGTCGGCGTGGGCGGCACCGCCACTACCTTCGTAGCCATGGACCTGCAGCTGAGCACCTACGACCATCGCCAGGTCCACGGGGCCAATCTGACCCGAGCAACGTTGGAACTTAGCCTGCACCGCTGTGGAGCCTTGCCCTACGCCGAGCGGGTCAAACTGCCCGGGCTCCACCCTGGGCGCGCCGACATTATCCTCGCCGGCGGCCTGATCCTCATGGGCCTGATGGATCACTTTCACCGGCAGGAACTGGTCGTGAGTGACCGCGGCCTACGGTGGGGCGTGCTGGGGGAAATGCTGGCCAGCCCCGAGGGTCAAGCGTAGCAGTGCCAGCGCTACGGTGTTAGTAGACGCCTCAATAATGACAAATGGCCCTTGGGTCGGGGTGCCGCCGATAAACTGAGGCCATGATCGGAACCAAGCTGCGCCAGCTGGCATTAAACGTTATGACGACAGCGCCACGATAAAGGTAACTGAGGAAATTATACGAAGATGGTCAAATCCAGAGGACCAGGGCTCTCACAAATACTATTCGCTATCTGGCTAAGTATGTTCATCCACCAGGGCTATGTGTATCCCCACCCGGGCGGAGTGAACGTGAACAAAACTGCCTCCAAGGCCCCACTGCATATCACCGAAGTTCAGGCCATTAATCTTGACGGCAGTCCCTTTCACGGTTCCTCGTTAAAAGGTAAGGTTATTCTTCTGGACTTCTGGGCCGTCTGGTGCGGCCCCTGCCTCAAAGCTTTTCCCGACCTGGTCAAACTCAACCGTGACCTGGCAGGCCAGAACTTTGAGGTGATCAGCATTGCGTCCTATTCGGGGACTGCCCAAGATGTGCTGCCGGTCGTGGAACAATACGCGATTGACTATCGGATGCTCATGGGCGATCCTACCCTCGTGGAGCGATTCGGGGTTATTGGCTTTCCCACCTATTTTCTCATGGGACCTGACGGGACCGTGGTTAAAAAGTACGTCGGTGAGGTGACACATCTGTATGACCAGGTTAGAAACGACGTACGGGCCATTCAGGGTGAACCGAGCATAACAGTTGATACGGCTGCCAGCCAAGAAGGAGATCATTGATGGTCTCGCGAATAGGGATGGGACTTGCGCGATTGGTTTTGATCATGGTCGTCACGATGGGGTGCAGCCATGGGAAACAGCCAGCCCCCGCCGGACTCTCGGCCGAGGGCCGAGAGGTCGTTGACTATCTTTTCAACGACTGGAAGGAGCAATTCCGCTCCACGACCATCCCCCAAGCCATGGGTATTCTGGGGATGAAACCGGATGACGCCTTCCGCCTCCAAGTCATCGACTACCTCAGGGCCAACCTCGATCAGGCCAGGAATTTAAGGTTCTGGGGACCCAACAACTATCTCCTGACCCATGACGAAAAGTTGATTGCCAAACTTCTGCTTAACACGTACCGGGATGAAGATCGCCTCCCCAGCCGCCAGGAAATCAGCAAAAGATTGCATATCCTTGAGGGGGAGATTGGTGATCGTTTGGCCTTTATGGCTCAGGCCGGTTTTCTTGACGCTGCCCAGGATCAAGCATCAGGCTACATTCTAGCGGAAGGGGCCGGCCAGTGGGGTGGCCCCCTGCGTCACAATTTCCACACGATTTATGTCGAAGGCGAACCGGTATTCGATGTATGGTGAGCGGTTGACTTTCTGCTGTTGGTCAACAGCGCGCAGTACGCCGGCAAAACGATCAAAATCGAAGATTCCTGCGCCCACGGCACCGATCGAATTTCCCTTGAGATCATGGATGGCGCCATCACCCAGCAACACCCCGAAACGGTTTTTATCCAACGAGGGGGTGGGTGAGTGGTCGATAACCTCTTCAGTTCTGAAGAGCACCTCAACGAGTGGTTGGACCAGAACCCGGACTACCGGCACCTCAAGCAGATGTCCGTTGCTGAATTTCTAGGGCAGTTGCAGTAACCGGTTGGCGGGGTAAACCCGCACCTGTTTAAACCTCGTAATCGACGACGCGGGTCTCACTGACAACTGCGCGGATGAACGCCGCCACGTCCCGATGCCTGGGATGGTCGCGGTAGGACGCCAGGTCAGCTAGGCTGTCGAAGCCCGTGATCAGGATCACGTCCATGGACCGGTCCGAAGCCTGGCGGTTCAATCCTACCTCCAGCTCCCTGATCTGGGGGATGACGGCTGGAAGCCCTTCCAGTTGATGTTTGATGGCCAGGGCGTTCTGCCCTCGGGTGGCGCCTTCAACCTCATCCTGCAATTTCCACATGACAATGTGCTTGATCACGAGACCGGCTCCTCCACGGTAAAAATGAAATTGTTCACATAGATCCCCGATCCCCGGTCCTGGTGGACGGCCAAATCAAAACGTTCAATGGGCTGGCGTTTGCCCTGGAGGAAAAAACTCCCCCGGTAACCCAGCCGTCCCAGGTAGTCAAAAACGTCTCGAACCGAATGGGACCGGAGGTGGCGCTGATCAATCTCTACCATGAGGATGGGAGCCTGGCTTTTCAGGAGACCCTCACCGCCCCGGAACACCTCCAGCTCGTGGCCTTCCACGTCGCATTTGATGAGGTCGATGCTCACTTCCGGGCGAGGGCCAAAATAGTCGTCCAGGGTCGTCAGGGAGACGGTGGCGGCGTGCGTCGCACCCCGGTGGAGGCCCCCTTGCAGGGTGGCTCCGGGGGAAGGGCCGGTGCGCGGCGTGGTGAGCAACCCCTCACCCGTAGCCGAAGAAAGGGCTAGGCCAGGTAGATCAGTCGCAGGTGGTCCCAGGAAGGCGAAGAATAGCTGGGCCTAGGCTACTGCCCCACCGTGAAGTGGGGATTCTCGATGATGCCGAAGACACCACCCAGTCCCATTTACCCATCAGGCTTCGGCCCTCGTGACCTCCTGATCGACATAGGCGTAATATACACCATCCAGAAACAGCCACTGGGCCCGGGCCGCCTCATCGGCGGCCTTAAGCACCCGGGCCTGGGTAGCCTCATCGGTGGCGTGGCGCACCAAAACTTCGCGCTCCACCTGGCGGTGGATCACATCGGCCTCCTCATGAACCCGGAAGTAGGCCGTGGACCGGGCGTCCTCGATGTTGTAGAACATCTTTAGCCCCTCGCGCTTGGTGGCGGCCACCTCCGGCACCTGCGATTCATAGGCGTACAGGGCGGCGATCCCTTCCCGGTAATCCGGGCTGCGGGTGAGGCGTTGCATGGTCGCCACCGAATCCACTGTTGCCGTCAGCAGGCCGGCAGCTTTCACCGCTTCCCGGCTGAGGCCCAGCCTCTCGCCGAACCGCAGCCAGAGTTCGGGGTGGTTGTCATCGCCCTGCTCCTCTTCGATGATATTTTCCAGCAACATTTGCCTGACCGCCAGGTCATCGCAGCGCGAATGGACGGCGCTCACATAGGTGGGAAAGGCTTTCACGTGGGCGTAGTACTGTTTGGCATATTCGGCCAGCGACCAGCGGCTCAGCTCGCCGGCAGTCCAGCGCTGGTAAAAGGGGTGCTTGAGCAGCCCATAGCGATTGATGGTCTCATCCAGTGCCACGATGAAGGGGTGGGTTGTATGCATAGGGTTACTCATAGTGTCGCGCTCCTCGTTTCGTTCCGTCTATTTTAAGGTCCTACACAACTGGCGGCTCAGCTCCCAGCATGCCAAGGGGATTTTCTTCCCCATCCTCCAGCTAAGAGCAATTTAAATCAATTCCCCAGGGGAACACCCATCCATCCCGGTCTCATTGGGCCAGCTAGAAGAACCCCGGGGTCCGCCACCGCAGGCCCAACTCGCTGCTGTAGCCCACGGTCCGGTCCTTGATCCGCCCCTGTGAATCGATGACATAGTAGGTCGGGGTCGCTGCAATGCGGTAGTCCCGGACGATCCGCTCATCACCCAGCAGGATCGGCATGGATAACTGATGCCGGTCGGCATAATCCTGAACGGAAGCCACATTGGAATAGCTGATGGCCACCAGGTAGATGACCAGCTCCGCCTCGCCCCGGGCCTGGCGCAAATCCTCCAGGTTGTGGGCGCTCAGGTTGCACACACCGCACCAGGGAGCGAAAAAATAGAGCAGGACCGGCGTGCCCCGGGCCTCATCGAGACGGTAGGACTGGCCATCCAGAGCGCTGAGCTCAAAGCCGGGCGCCGGAACCTGGGCCCCTCCAGGCAGCAGGTCACGGGTCTGCCACGCGGTGATGCCCCAGAAGAGGGTCAGCACCATGGCGCCATCGAGGAGCAGGGAGGACCACCACCGGCTGCGAATGAGCCGGTAGAGGTTGGCGAGTGTAGTGCCGTTGATCCCTTTCAGCCGTTCAATCACCTAAGGCCCTTAACACTTCCCCGGCCACCAACCGATTTCCCCCGGGGCTTAAATGGACCGAGTCATAGGTGAGGATGCCGCTCTCATCGTTGGCTGGGTTATGGTCCTGGAGGTAGGTGATGAAAGCCTGCCGCAGGTCCACCAAGGTCACCCGCATATCGGCGGCCACCTGGCGGCTGATAGCGGCGTAGTCCTCCAGCATGGGATCGAGGGCATTGGTACCGTCATGCCGCTCGCCGATCACCGTGGGGGTGCATAGAAACACCTGGACTCCGGCCTCCAGAAGCTTCCCGATGATCTCCCTCAAACCAGCTTCGTAGACCGCTATCGGCGTACCCCCGATGGGTTCGAGGGAATGCCACACATCGTTGATGCCGATATAGATGAAAACAAGGGTGGGCTGGTGGTCCAAAACATCCCGCTGCAGGCGCCTCAGAAGGTCCGGGACTTTGTTGCCGCTGACACCGGCCCCGATGATCTGTAGACCCAGCTCCGGGTACCGGGCCGTCAGGGTATCGCGAACGATGGCAACGTATCCGCCGGGATCGTTCCCCTGAGCGGTGATGGAATCGCCCAAGAAGATGATCCGGTCACCCTCCCTGAGGATGGACCGGCTACAGCCGGCCAGAACCAGCGCCACAAGGGCCAGGGTGGTCCATAGAGCGGAGCGAAAAAATATCATGGCAGTGCCCTCCCCAAGGCGTGATTGTTACCCTTAAGTTACGTTCAATATCGAGATAGGGGCCATAGGGTCCGCCGGAAAACTGGAAGCTGTCTTCAACCGGGCGTATGGCGTGGTTCCCCTCACATCCTGACAAAATTTCTAACTAAATTCCGCTGCGTGACTCGCACCGGTTTCCGGCCACCTTAGCTCAGTTG
>JADFNF010000063.1 GCA_022563485.1 Fidelibacterota bacterium
TTCGGTGAAGCAGCTCCGGGTCCCCTTGTGGCAGGCCACGCCCGCCTGCTCCACCTTGATGAGTAACGTATCCCGATCACAGTCGGTAGTGATGGACCTGATCTTCTGGATATGGCCACTGGTTTCACCCTTGCGCCATAGTTCCTGGCGGCTCCGGGACCAGTAGCACGTTCGGCCCTCATCGAGGGATATTTTCAGGCTTTCGGCATTCATGTAGGCCAGCATGAGCACATCGCCGTTCTCCACGTCCTGGACAATAGCTGGAATCAGCCCATCCGCATTATAGGTCAGGTCCGTCAAATTCTCACTGTTCAGGGTCATCACGCAGTTCCTGTCAATCGTACGGGAATGCCTTCCCGGTGTAAATATGTTTTAACCTCATCGATAGTGAAAATGGCCCGGTGAAAGACCGATGCCGCCAGGGTAGCATCAGCCCGGCCATCTTCCAGAGCGTCTTTGAAATGGTGCAGTTTACCCATCCCACCGGAGGCGATAACCGGCACCGATACGACCTCACTGACCTGCCGGGTAATGGCCAGGTCCACACCGGCCTGGGTTCCGTCACTATCGATACTTGTGAGCAAGATTTCGCCCACCCCCCGCTCCACAGCTTCCCGAGCCCAGGTCACGGCATCCCGGCCGGTGGCCCGAGTCCCCCCGTGGGAGTAGACCTCCCAGTGGTCCCCGATGCGCCTTACATCAATGGCCAGAACAATGCACTGGGAACCGAACCGGTCGGCGCCCTCAGTCAGCAGCTCGGGCCGCCGCAGCGCCGCCGTGTTGACGGCAATCTTGTCGGCCCCTGCCGCCAGAACCCCTTCGATGTCTTCGATTTCCCGGATACCGCCGCCCACAGTGAAGGGGATGAACACCTGCCGGGATACCCGCCGGGCCAGCTCCATAACATGCTTGCGAGCCTCCAGGCTGGCCGAAATGTCCAGGAAAACCAACTCATCGGCCCCCATATCGCTGTACCGGGCACCCAACTCCACGGGATCTCCTTCCTGGACAAGGTCGACGAAGTTTACCCCTTTCACCACCTGTCCATCCTTCACATCCAGACAGGGGATAATGCGCTTGGTCAGCATCGGGCCAGATCTTTCAGGGAAATGCGCCCATCGTAGAATGCGCGGCCCACGATCACGTCCGTCACGCCCAGCGGTTCAAGGCTGGCCACCGCTTTAATGTCGTCCACAGAACCGATGCCCCCAGAGGCGGTGACGTCCATCTTGGTGGCCTGAGCCACAGTGCGCAACTGGGTCAAATTGGGGCCTCCCAGTGTGCCATCAGCGGCGATATCGGTGTAGATCACCCGGCCAAAACCTAGCGCTTCCAGGCGCCCGATGAGGTCCAGACTCATCAGGGAAGTGGTCTCCTGCCAGCCCTGCACCGCCACCTGGCCACCCCGGGCATCCACCCCGGCCACCAGCCGTCCGGGAAAGGCCTCCAACCATTCCGGGAGATCATCCCAGTTGCTGAGGAGGGTGGACCCAAGGATCACGTGCTCGGCCCCATGGTCCCGGGCCATCTGGATGTGGGTTGCAGTGCGAATACCGCCCCCCAGCTCAATGCCGATGCCGGTGCCGGCAATCGCCTTCACCGTCGCCATGTTTACCGGCTGGCCGGCCCGTGCGCCATCCAGGTCCACCACGTGCAGCCAATCCAGGCCGGCCTCGAGAAACTGCCGCGCCAACTTGACCGGATCGTGGGGATAGGTTGTGCTGCGCTGGTAGTCTCCCTGATAAAGACGCACACACTGACCATCTATAAGATCGATAGCCGGTATGACCCTAAAACTCCCCACGGGCAAACCTCATGAGGATGTCCAGCCCGTAGGTCTGCGACTTTTCAGGGTGAAATTGAATGCCCAACAGGTTCCCCTGGCGGATCACCGCCGCGATGGATGCACCATAGACGGTGCTGGCCACAATCGCCTGAGGATCGTCCAGCACACAGTGATAGGAATGGACGAAATAGCCGTACCCTTGCTCCGGAATCAATTTGTCAGGGCCCAGGGGCACCACCTGGTTCCAGCCCATATGCACATCCCGGGGCGCACCCCTGATTTTCTTGACCTGGCCTCCGATCAGGTCCAGGCCGGTGTGGTGCCCGCCCTCTTCGCTATCGCTGAGCAGCAATTGCATCCCCAGACAGATGCCCAGCAGCGGCTGCCCTGAGGCGGCCCACACCCGTAGAAAAGTTGTCAGTTCGGATTGGTCCAGGCGCTCCATGGCCGGGGCAAAGGCCCCTACACCGGGAAGAATCAGGTGATCACAGCGGGCCAGCTCAACCGGATCGGCGGACAGAACAAACGACAGGCCCAGGTAATCGAGCACGTTCCCCAGGCTGCCCACATTCCCCACCCCATAGTTCACCATGCCGATCCGTCCAGCGTTCACTCAAAGGACCCCTTTGGTGGAAGCCACCCCACCTGTGCGCGGTCTAAGCGCTTGACGCAGCGCCAGACCCAGCCCCTTGAACAGGCTCTCGATGATGTGGTGAGCGTTTTCCCCATAGATATTGCGCACATGGAGCGTCAAACGCGCCTCGGTGGCAAAGGAGCGAAAGAAGTGGCCGGTCATGGCGGTCTCGAAGGCGCCGACCCGTTCCACGCTAAACTGGGCGTCGAAGACCCAATAGGGCCGTCCGCTCAGATCGACCACGACCTGGGAGAGGGCCTCATCCAGGGGAACCCAGGCAGAACCAAAGCGCTCTACGTCATCGGCGTCCTTCCGGGCCTGTGCAAAAGCCTGTCCCAGGGCCAGGGCCACATCCTCTACCGTGTGATGGGTATCCACCTCCAGGTCCCCCTTGCAAGTCAGCGTCATATCCCACCCGGCCCAGAATGCCAGGGATGTGAGCATATGGTCAAAGAATCCAATACCCGTATCCACCTGGATTTTCCGCTCGCCATCCAACCGGAGTTGAACCGCAATGTCCGTCTCCTTGGTGGTGCGTACGATCTTAACCTTTTCCCGCGTCGTCATAAGTCACCTCAACAGTTTGCAGCTTCAGTCACGCTTGAGAACACCATCATTCAAAGCAGACGCCGAGGCTTCCCCTACCGCCCGCTCAAGGAGTGCATTCAGCTCCGGCTGGTCATAGGACATATTTGCCGCTACCGGCCTCATCCTCGCCGACAATCGACGGTAGCCCCACTCGCAGCGCCGCAGGGTTTCCTCCCACCCGTTACGTTCGTAGTAAAGGGGCAGGTTCACGTCGAAGTAAGAGATCGCATCGGCGTCCTTGAGGAGGTCGGTGCGTGGGTCGCCGCCCACTTCATGGTTGCACACCAGCCGGTAGACCTCCTCCTGCATACCGGGGGCCAGGCCACAGGTGTCCATGATCTCCTTGAGAATGATGGCGCTGTTGCGGGCATGGGCGGCTTTGAACGCGTCGTAGTCCCCAAAGTCGGCGCGCTGGACCTTGCGGGCCTCAATGGCCCGGTCGATGTCGTGCCCCAGGGCAGCAATTTGCAACGCCTCATCGGCATCGGGGTCGAGTTTGAGCAGCCATTCCACCGTATTTTCGGCGTGGCGCGGATCCTCCGGCACCAGGGAACGGTTGACCACCGCCCTGATCTTCCCCTTGGTGCAGTCGATGCTATCCACGGTCGCGGCTGACCCATACACGACGGACAACCTCCCCATTCATCACGGCGGCGATTACCAGCAAAGTTCCAAACGGCTGGTTAATCAGGGCGCCCAGGAAGACGAGGAACACCCGAATATCGCGGCCCATGCGCCAGCCTTTACCGGTGGTGAAACGGGGACGCATGAGGCGATCATATTTATCGGCGGTGTAGCTCAGCATGAAGGAGCCGATGATCGCCAGGAACCCGACGAACAAGACCCACTTATCGGCGCTGCCGGCCAAGGCGTGCCAGGTCAGGCCGAACAGCAGAAAAGCATCGGCATAACGATCGAGCACCGCATCGAACCAGCCGCCGTACTCACTTTCCTGGAACTTGAGCCGCGCCACCTCACCGTCGCAACCGTCAAGGATTGACGCTAACTGAGCGAGGGCTCCGCCAGCGGCCAGGGCTGGGTAGCCGCCCATGACGAACAGCATCGCGGCTAGGGAGAAACCAAAAAACGACAGCAACGATATCTGGTTGGGCGTTATGGGGAGCCGTGCCAGGTAGCGAGAGATCCTCACCGATATTGGGCGGTTCAAGTACTTGGATACGGGACCGTCGTTAGGCTTGTCCCTCAATCGGGCCAGTAGAGCCCGCTCCCCCTTGGCCAGGGCCTCGGGATCGTCTACATCCAGCCAGAACCGGCCATCAATGTCCAGGATGTTGACCCGGCCCTCTTCAGCCAGGCAGCGCACACCGCCGGACAAGCTGGTATCGCCCTGATCCGCCACGCTGCGATCCAAAGCCCCAAACAATGCCGGAGTGCACAAAAACAGGCCGGTATCAAACCCGTTGAAATCTGCAAGATCTTTGCCAATAGCGATGAGCTTGCCGTGCTCGTGCTTCACCCGGGTGACATCGTCCATATCGATGAGTTCGTTGGCCAGGTCACCATCGACCGCGAGGGTGATTTCACCTTGGCTGGGGGGCTGGTTGATCAGTTCCCGCAGGATATCCGGATCGAAAAGATGATCGGCCATCATCAGGAGGAAAGGCTCGCGGAGGTGCTCCTTGGCCTTGAGTACCGACAGCCCGTTATCCTGCTCCCAGTCAGCGTTGATCAGGTGGGTCATGGTGAGTTCACAGCGCAGGGCCAGCCCATCCAGAAAAGGACGCACCTTTTCGCCGTTGTAACCGCTCACCACGTAAAAGTCTTTGATCCCCGCATCGGTAGCTGAGCGGATAACACGCTCGATGAGGGGTACCCCCAGCAGGGGGACCAGGGGCTTGGTGTTACCCCTCTGCCAAAGTCGGCTGCCCTTCCCGGCGGCGATAATCAGGCACTTCATCCTGCTCCTTTCCCCTCGTTTCATGGAGAAAGGCCTCCATCATACTATAGGCTTCGTCATCCGAGTATTGCCGAGGCGGGTGCTTCATGAAGTAGGCCGACGGTGAGTAGAGGATACCACCTTCCTGCCGGTCCAGCGCCAGTTTGCAACAGCGGATGGCATCGATAGCGACGCCGGCGGAATTAGGCGAATCTTCCACCGAGAGACGCAACTCCAGGTTCATGGGCACGTCCCCGAACAGTTTGCCTTCCATGCGAATGAAGCACAGCTTGTTGTCTTTCTGCCAGGGCACATAGTCGCTGGGTCCGATATGGATGTCGTCTTCATCCAGTCGCTGGGCAGTTACCGATTGAACTGCTTCGGTTTTCGACTCCTTCTTGGAAGCCAGGCGGTCACGGTTGAGCATGTTGAGAAAATCTGTGTTGCCGCCGGTATTGAGCTGATAGGTGCGCTCCAGTTTGACACCTCGTTTCCTGAACAGGTCGGTGAGGACGCGGTGGGTGATGGTGGCGCCCAGCTGCGCCTTAATGTCATCACCGATAATAGGGATATTCCGCTCCTCGAAGCGGCGAGCCCAGACCGCATCGCTGGCAATGAATACCGGGATATTATTGACCAGGGCAATACCGGCCTCCAGAGCGCACTCGACATAAAAACGGGTGGCCTCTTCCGAACCCACCGGCAGATAGTTCAATAAAACCTCCGCCTGCGATTCCCTGAGAACACGGACCACTTCTGCCTTGTCAGGCTCGGGTGCATCCACGGGGACGAAGGTATGTCGAGGGGGGTAGTCCTGCATATGTTGAGAAAAACCATCCATGATCCGGCCCATACGGACGGTAACCGCGGTCTTGGGAATATCGTGGCAAAAAACTGTGGTGCAATTCGGTTCTGCGAAAATCGCCTGGGCCACATCCTGGCCAACCTTGCGCGTATCGATATCGAAGGCCGCCACAACCTCGATATCACCGGGACGATAGCCACCGATTTCCCAGTGCATGAGACCGACAGCGTCTTCCTTGATTTTATCCCGGTAATAATGGATGCCCTGAATGAGTGAACTAGCACAATTCCCCATTCCGACAATGGCGATTTTAATATTCTTCATCCGTTGTTCAACTCCTTAATGTATTTATTCCCAAATGTACCTATCACCAAATAAGACGCGGATCATCCTCACGCAGCAGCTGGCCCTCCTGCATGGGACGGCGGAACGGTTGTTCTACCCGCTCCAAAAGTGGAGCGGGAAAAGTATTTGCATCATATACGCTCATCATAGGGATCAAATTCTCCCTTGGAGGACCACAACGAATCACCCCCGGGGCGCGGGTGGGGTTTGGCTAGGTTATAAATCAATAGCTTATAAATTTACATCTTTATTGCTCATCAAACAACTTCCGTACTCTCTGCGCCGAATTACTCGAATCCCCCTGGTGCCTACAGCTCCAAGACCGGCCGGAGGCAGTGGTCAAGATAGCTCACGCCTCATCATGGGCTACCTCGATGGTTTCAAGCAGTTCGGTCACTTTAGGGGCCATGATCTCAACTTCTGGCCAAGGGCACGGGAACGGCCCTACGTAGCCGAAGTCCAGCTGCCCTCCATGGGCCTGCCGGGCATTCATGACCAGCTCCAGGTCATCCCGGGTGTCGCCAACGAACAGTGCCTTCCGGCTATGCATGCGATTAAGCATGGCCACCAATTTGGCAGGGTTGGTTTTGTCAAAAGCTGGATCGTCGGCCACCACCACATGCTCCGGTGGGGGCTGCCAACCAAGCAGCTGAAAACCTTGCTCCATTTCCGCCCGGTTGCGGCCAGTGACAATACCGATTCTTGAGATCATCGGTTCGGCCAACTGCGGCGCAAGTAGGACCGCCTCCGTTTGCCAGCGCCCCACCTGGCGGATCGTCTCCGGTTCGAAGCCATAGAGCCGACGGCAGGCGGACGTTCCTCCATAGGATTCCTGCGCCAATCGGGTGAGGCGGATTTCAAATTCTTCGGTCAAGGCCGGCCCCGCGACTTGCTGGAGCCCCAGTAGCCCGCCACCGGCCCCATCAACCATCTGGGTGAATTCAGGAAATGATTGACTGCTGCCAAACTGAACCCACGCTGCCCCGGCTATAGCCACGTGCCAGTCGTTGTTAAAACCCTTGATAGCCTTCAATTGGGCCACTTCGCGGGTGGTGAAACGGTCCGACCCGGTCGCCACCGACACCGCCTCCACCGCGGCGGCGGTATAGGACTCGCTGGTATCCAGCAGCACCCCATCGACATCAAAAATGATGGCATCTACCGTCATATCAGCTGCTTCACCGCCTTGAAAAGAGCTTCGTTCTCCTCCGGGCGGCCCACTGTCACCCGCACCAGCTCCGCGCAACGCTGATAGGCTGATACGTCCCGCACAAGAATGCCCCCCCGAGCCAGACCGGCAAATGTCTCACTGGCACCCAGGGGTGTGCTCAGAAGGAAAAAGTTGGAGCGCGATGGCCATGCTTTGACCCCCGGTAGCTCATTCAGGCGGTCGATGAGGCTATCCCGCTCCTTGATGATCGTTCGAGCATGCTCCTCCACCCAATCAACATGATCCAGGAGCACGTCGGCCGCCATGGCGGATGGCAGATCAATGTTAAAGGGAAGTAATCCCTTTTGCACCTCCCGGGCCAGGTCCGGGTGCATCATCCCGTAGCCCAGGCGAAACCCGGCCAGGGCGAAAGCCTTGGAGAAGGTGCGGGTGATCACCAGGTTGGGGTGTTGCTTCAGCAGGGGCAACGATGTCACCTGGGAGAAATCGGCATAGGCCTCGTCGACCACTACCACTCCCCCGGCTCCGGTGAGCACCCTGGCAATAAGGTCGCCGTCCACAAGGTTTCCCGTCGGCGAATTGGGACTGCATAGCATCGTGAGCCGGGCAGCTTCGCTCTTTGAAAGCAGGTCAGTAGCGTTTACCTGGAATGCTGTGGACAAAACCGATTCGTCCACCCGAGCACTGCTCTGCTCACCCAGGAGCCGGTAAATGGCAAAGGTGGGCGTCACGGTGCAGAGCGTATCCCCCGGCCGAAGCGTAATGTGCGCCAGGGACTGCAAAATCTCGTTGGACCCCTTCCCCACCACAACCTGATTTGGTGAGACGCCATGAGCCCTCGCCAACTTCTGCTTGAGCTGCGTCGGGACGAGATCCGGATACCGGTTCCAGTCGGCCTCGGCCAGCCGGCTCAAAACCTCCTGTTTCAGCGCCTCAGACCAGTCCCAGGGGCTTTCATTTTGGTTGAGTTTGATACGGTGGTCAACGGTTCTCACCCGGTAGGCCGACTGGGCCAGGACTTCGGGTTTCACCCATTGATCTAAGGGTAGATCAGGCATCTTCCCTCCTTAGGGCGATGGACAGGGCGTGCCCCGCTAGCCCCTCCTGTTCGGCCAGTATCATCACCTGGAGGCCGCTGGAGCTGGTGGCGGCTCGGGTCGCTTTGATTACCGAGTAGGGCACCAGAAAGTCGCTTACCGACAGGGGTCCCCGGAAACGGGCCTGTCCAGCGGTCGGCAGGATATGATTGGGACCCGCCCAGTAGTCGCCCCAGGCCACCGGCGTACTCCCACCCACGAAAATGGCCCCGGCCTGTACCTCGTCCAGCCATTGGTCCGGCTGGTCGGTTTGCAGGCACAAATGTTCGGGCGCAATGGTGTTCACCGCCGCCAAGCACGCGGCCCAATCTGATCCCAAAAAAACCAGGCCATTCTCCAGGAGGGATGCCTCTGCGGTTGCCCGGGTAGACAGGTTCACCAGGAGCTCGTCCAGGCAGCGATTGACCTCACGCGCCAGGTCCGGACTGTCGGTGATCAACACTGGCCAGGCCAGGGGATCATGCTCAGCCTGGGAGATGAGATCGCCTGCTACCCACCGGGGGTTGGCGCTGCCGTCAGCCAGGACCACCACTTCCGTCGGCCCGGCCAGCATGTCGATACTCACCGTTGCCGATACTAACTGCTTGGCCTGAGCCACATAGGCATTCCCCGGTCCGGTAATCTTGTCCACTGGCCGTATGGTTTCCGTGCCGTAGGCTAACGCCCCTACGGCTTGGGCACCCCCCACCTGGTAGACCTCCTCGATCCCCAGGAACGCGCAGACGCCAAGGATCGTCGCGGAGGGATATCCCGCCGGGCCAGGGGGCGTGCAGACGGCGATCTCCCGGACACCGGCAACCTGGGCCGGGATCACATTCATCAGCACCGTCGACAGCAGCGGGTAGCGTCCACCGGGGATATAGACCCCTACCCGGTTTATCGGCCGCCAGCGCCGGGCCACCTCGATCCCGTCAGGTTGGGTCAGGCTCGTGCTCTGGGGCCGTACGGCTTCATTAAATCGCCGAATGTTGTCGGCGGCAACGGAGAGGGCGGCCATAACATCCTGAGGCAGACCCTTCTTCGCCTGCGCCAGGACCGTCGGCGGCACCGCCAGGTCGGCAACCTCAATGCCATCATACTGTTCAGTCAGCTCCCGTAGGGCGGCATCGCCATCATTTCGAACCCGGGCAAGGATCGTCTCCACCGATGGCGCCATTGCGTCCAGAGTTTGGCGGCGCCTAACCAGCCGGTGGGTCAACTCCGCCTCGCTAGTAATGATGGGTAGTTTCATTATTACTCAATAACCTTGTTCAAGGGATACTCAATGATGCCCGTCGCCCCGGCTTTAATGAGGTCCGGGATCATCCGTCGCACGGCACTCTCTACCACGATCACCTCAACGGCGGCGCCGGAACCGTTGTACAGTTGACTCACGGTGGGGGCTTTCATGGACGGCAGGATGGCCATGACCGCCTCCAACTTCTCAGTGGTAACGTTCATTTTCAATCCCACTCGGCTGGAAGCCGCGATGCCGCTCTGCAGCAACCGCGCCATATCGTCGATTTTCTCACGTTTCCACGGGTCTTCATAGGCTGCCGGGTTGGCAATCAGCCGGGTCGTCGACTCCTGAACCGTGTCGATGATCCGCAGCTTGTTGGCCCGCAGAGACGCGCCCGTTTCCGTCACCTCCACAATGGCATCCGAGAATAGCCGGGCCTTAGCTTCCGTGGCCCCCCAGGAGAATTCCACCTCGGCATGAACGCCGTGCTCGGCCAGATAACGCTGGGTGATATTGACCACCTCCGTACTGATGTGCTTACCTTCAAGGTCTTTGACCGTCTGAATTTCCGACTCCTCCGGCACTGCCAGCACCCAACGCACCGGGCGCATGGAGGCCTTGGCATACACTAACTCGCACACCTCAACCACCGTCGCGCCATTCTCCACAATCCAATCCTTGCCGGTGATCCCGGCGTCGAAGATGCCCTGCTCCACGTAGCGGGCCATCTCCTGCGCCCGTATCAACAAGGCGTCGATCTCCGGATCGTCACAGTAGGGCACGTGGTTTCGGCTGGAGAACACGAAGGTCCATCCCGCTTTTTTGAAAATGGAAACGGTGCCCTCCTGCAGGGAGCCCTTGGGCAGTCCCAGTTTGAGTATGTTGGTCATAGAATCACTTCCTTCCATAAAAAAGCAAAAGCCCCTCGGAGATTCCAAGGGGCTTTAAAATTACGCGCTGGCAGGTCCAGCTACACTTCGGCCTCCCTCGATATCCCCATGGGGTCGAGATAATGATGGTGATGATGATGATTGGCCCACTTGCACATGCTCCGCAAACTTAAGCTGGTGCCAGGCAGGTAATCAACGGCAAAATGCGGCTGACCCATTCGTTGCAGTTGGTCGGGTTAATTGTCAGGCCTTCGAATTATCTTATCGGCTGCCCGCCCGAAAGGCGGTGGTCACCGCAACAGTGGAGGCGACCACTATTCCCCTGAGTCCTGACGAATCCATTT
>JADFNF010000236.1 GCA_022563485.1 Fidelibacterota bacterium
GCCATCCTGGACGAGGGGACCGGCGATTGTTTTGTCGTCAACGGCGGCGGATAAACGGAGGGTCACCCAACTTTCAAGCCGGAGTCACTTTAGCGATCCCTGAAGATTCCCGACGGCTCCTTTGAGCGAACCTCTGCAGGGCCACGAGGGACCAGAGGGCCTCGATGACCGTGATGGGGTAGACGCCAGCCAGGGCGCTGTAGACGGCTGTCGCTGCGCAGCCACCGGCAAAGAGCAACACAAACCACCGGGATCGTGACTCAAGCCAGTAGGACACGAACATAACAGCCACGACAATCGATCCGAATAGAGTCAGCATAGTTCCCCCGTCAGCGAATGCAAATGAACAACCCGTGGGACTCAAGTTACCACCCGGTGCGAACGAAGGTTATGTTCTCTACCTTGAAACGTATCCAGAAAAAGCCCTCACCTGAGGGCATTTTTCAGGGTGCGCCCCGGTGGCACGTTGAGCCTGCGACCCAGGGCTTGGAAGCCATCAAATCTGTCGAAAAGGCAAGGGTCTGCCGATGGTGGCGGGGGACCCTGCGTCGTTCCCAGCTGAAGTTCCCCAGCGTTTGCCTCGAATAAAAAATCGCTTTTCGCGCATCAGGCGCAAGTCAGGTACCTGACGAACGACAGGGTGTCCCCGGTTCCGTAATCTCATCCCAGCATGAGCACGGCAACCCATAGCCATTCCATCCATCCCAATCACTTTGAGCCGAGGAGAACCCATGGGGCTACTTGACCGCTGGCGGCAGGCCCGATCCCGAAGAGGACTGGCCACCACGCCCACTATTCCAACGGCAGCCCTGCCTCCGGGGGGGCGCTCATCACGGGAGACGCACCACAGCCTGACGGCGGGACTGGCGACCTACCTGTCCTTCTGGGACGGGGTGGAGCCCCTGCTGCCGCCAGCCTATCTTGAGCAGATCATCCGGATCGCCATCGTCAATCCCGACATGAGCCAGGCGGTGAGCAACTGGGTGGCCCTGGGCAATCCCGGTCACGACCTGCTCCTGAAGGGGGACGACAGTGCCATCGAGCGGGCCCACCGGCGGTTGAACCACAAGGCCCGGAGCCTGGCCCGGCATATGGCGGGGATCGACGGCTTGGTGAACAAATATCTGGAGCAGGTGGCGCTCACCGGGGCCATATCGTCGGAGGACGTGGTGACCCTGGGGGCCGATCCGGGTGTGGACCAGGTGGTGGTGGTGCCGGTGTCCCAGATCCGGTTCAAGCGGGAAGGGGGGGAGTATGTCCCCTACCAAATGGTGGACCGGGAGGAGATCGCCCTGAACCCCATCACCTACCGGTATCTGGCCTACATGACCATCGAGAATTCGCCCTACGCCAAGCCGCCCATGATCGCGGCCCTGGAGCCGATCCTGGATCAGCGGGCCATGAAAAAGAACCTCCAGTTCATCATCAAGAAATTTGGCCTGTTCGGCCTGATCAGCGCGTCGGTGACCCCGCCCAAGCGGGACGTTGGGGAGACCACGGATGAATATAGAAAACGGGTGCAGGGGTACTTGGCCAGCGTCCTCAAGGCGTTCAAGGAGAATTTTCACGATGGGATGGCGGTGTACACCGATGACATCAAGGTGCAGCGCACCAACCTGACCACCGACGTTCGGGGGATCCAGGACATCTTTCGGCTCAATGAGGAGCAGGTGTTTTCCGGCCTGGGCAGCGACCCGTCCATGCACGGGCGGACCTACTCGACCACCGAAACCTATGCCCGGGTGGTCTATAACCTGCTGCTGCGCCACGCCGAGAGCTTTCAGCGCCCGGTGAAGCGGCGCATTGAGCGCACCTACCAGCTCGATCTGGCCCTGGCGGGGATTCCCATCGAGGACCTCAGTCTGCACTTTCATAAAGCCCCGGCCCAGGACCCGCTCACCGAGGCCAAGGCCAAGCAGGTAGCCTGGCGGGTGGTCCGGGAGAAGGTGGAGACCGGTCTCCTCACTCCGGACGCCGCCGCCCGGGAGCTGGGCTACGACAACTGGGACGATGCGGGCCTGCTGCCGGGCCAGGCCAACCTGGCAAGCACCGGGCAGGTACGATTCGGGAAATCGGTATCCAGCTACCCGGAAGAGGGGCTCCAGCGCCTCACCTTCGACTCGTTCGCCCAGCGGTATCGCCATGTGCGGCCAAGGGCGGCGCTGGGAGCCGGACCTGGGGGCAAGGGCGCGGCCGGGCCACCGGCATCTAACGGGAAAGCGATCCCCGCAGCAGAGGCGATGGTGGAGGATGGGCTGTAGGGGCCAGCGCCCTTGAGTCCACCGGAA
>JADFNF010000237.1 GCA_022563485.1 Fidelibacterota bacterium
CCGTGGCTTTTTTTCAAGGCTACCAGGAGCTGCTCCAACTGGTAACGGATGCCCTGGTCCTCGAGGGGCTCAATGCCGGCGGCCTTTTCCATGACCACGTCACTGTACATGGTGATGAGTCGCCGGTAGCAGTCCCAGGCGAAACGTTCATTGCTTGTTTTTTTCACGAGGCCGGGGAGGGTTTTTGAGGTCAGACCAATGTTGAGGACCGTTTCCATCATGCCCGGCATGGAGATGCGGGCACCGGACCGGACCGACACCAACAGGGGATCGTCCGGGTCACCAAATCGCTGACCCATAGTATTTTCGGTCTGCTTGAGGGCGGCTTCCAGCTTCGTCGCCAGGGTCGCAGGGTAGCTTCGATCATGCTGATCGAAGTATGTACAGACCTCCGTGGAGATCGTAAAGCCGGCGGGCACAGGCAGACCCAATCTCACCATTTCAGCCAGGTTGGCCCCTTTGCCACCCAGCAATTCCTTCATGTTCGCGGAACCATCGGCCTTACCACCGCCGAAGGCAAAGATATATGAGCTCATGCGCTTCAACCTCCTTAGAAGTAGACAAGTTGGTCCTGAAAAGTGAAAATCAAGTTAGGCAGACTTAGGGGCTGGGTCAACGAGAGGAATCCCGGCGGGAGATAAATTCATGGGCCACCCGCCCGGTAGGCTATTACTTTCACCCCCAGGCTCATGCGAATAACCACCGTGTATCTTTTCCAGCGCTGGAGGCCGTGGCGGACGGTCCACATGGCGGGTTTGGCCCCCTTGATGGTCATGGCGGCTCTGGCTGGGGGCTGCGTCACCGGCCCCGATCCCCACACCCTGACCCTGGTTTTTGAGGGCGATCCGGCCAGTCTCGACCCGGCCTATGCCACCGATGTGCGCATGGGCCAGGTCAATGCCCTGCTGTATGATCACCTGGTGCGCTTTGATCACGGGGACGCCTTGCTCCCCTCGCTGGCCCTCCGCTGGACCGTTAGCGACGATCTGCGCCGGTACCATTTTACCCTGCGAAGGGGGGTCACTTTTCAAAACGGCGACACCCTTACAGCGGCCGACGTCCTTTTTTCCTTCGAGAGACTGCTGGACCCGGCGACCAAGTCCCGCCGGACCTGGCTGTTTGACCGGGTGGTGGGGGCCCGGGCCTTCATGGAAGGGGCGGCGGACGGTGTGGCCGGATTCGAGCTAATCGGTCCCTACGAGTTGATCATCACCCTTCAGCAACCATTTGCGCCCTTCCTGGGCTTTCTGGCCATGCCGGCGGCGGCAGTGGTCAATCGGCGCCAGCTGGCGGACCCGAATTTCCGTATCGGCGAAACCGGCGCCGGGTCGGGGCCGTGGATGCTCGACTCGTGGGTCCACGACGGCAATATCAGCTTTGTACGCAATGAGCATTACTTCAGGGGGCCGCCAAAGTTTGAGGCCCTGAAAATACGGCTCCTGCCGGAAGTGCTGCCCCGTTCGGCTGAATTCTCCACGGGCTATATCGATATTTTCGATGTGCCGGTGATCGAGCTCCCCTTCTGGCGGGAGGACCCGCTCTGGGGCCCACGGATACGGGAGGTTCCCGAACTCAATATTGTCTACCTGGCCCTCAACTGCAGCCGCCCGCCCTTTGATGATCGCCGGGTACGTCAGGCTGTCAACCTGGCGGTCAACCGAGCCCTGATTCTGGAAACAAGTCTTTACGGGCAAGGGGTATTGGCCAATGGACCGGTGCCACCGGGTCTGGCCGGGTACGACCCCACCCTGGCGCCCTATCCCTACGATCCCGAGGCGGCCATCCGGCTGCTGCAGGAAGCCGGTTATGAGGATGGATTCAGTGTAGAACTGTGGCAGGGGCAGTCGGTGGGTCTGGCTAAAATGACCGAGGCGGTGCAGGCCCAACTGGGCCGGATTGGCGTGCGGGTGAAACTGGTGCAGAACGACTGGAACCTGTTCACCGAGGCCATCGTTCAGGGCAAGCCCGATATGTACTACCGGTCCTGGTGGGCCGACTATCCCGACGCCGAGAATTTTTTGGCGCCCCTGTTTCATTCCCGGGAGAGCATGCGCCGGTGGAACCGTTACCGGAATCCGCAGCTCGACGACCTCATCGATGCGATCCAGCGAGAGGGTGACGACGGACGGCGGGAGGCGCTGGTCCGCCAAGCCGTGACCATCATCCATGACGATGCCCCCTGGATATTCCTGTGGCACACCACCACCCCCTACCTCACCCAGCCCACCATTGAGGGTTGGCAGCCCAGTCTCATGTTCAACGCGGAGAAATATGTGGACGTG
>JADFNF010000238.1 GCA_022563485.1 Fidelibacterota bacterium
TGACCAAGCAAGACCCAACCCACCCCGGCAAAGTGATCAAGGCAACCTATCTCGCGCCCCTGGATTTGACGGTAACCGACGCCGCCGACGCCCTGGGCGTGACGCGCAAGACCTTCTCAGAACTGGTGAACGGCCATTCGGGCGTGAGCATTCACATGGCCCTGCGCCTGTCCCGGGCGTTCGGCACCACCCCGGAGTTCTGGCTGAACTTGCAGCAGACCTACGACCTGGAGCGGGCCAAGAAGTGGACCCGGCTGGAAGGGGTCAAAGTGCTCATCGAACCGTCCGCCGCCTGAGCTGCGGCGGAGCGCACTCATGACACCCGTAGGCCGGTGAGGCCCAATCACCCCTCCAAGCCCTTGCCGTAAGGTGGGGGCTTTTTGTTTTAGCGTTAAGGTAAAGATGGGTTATATATTTGGGGCACTATGGCAAACAGCCCCGCCACCCCTGAAACCCCTGCCGAACGGGCCAAAGAGCTCCTGCGGCTGACCACCAAGCGGTTTGCCAATCTCACCAAGCAAGACAAAATTTTCTTCACCGCCGTTGCGCTGGGAGAGCCTACTTGGCTGACACCCCAAGAGGATATCCCGGACTGGAAGGAGCGGACTGAGAAGAAATGGATCAAAAAAAACAAGGGTCCCTGGACGCCCCAAGCCAATCTGGGTGCAGACCGCATCCAGTGGGCCTGCACCGATCCGGTGGCCACCCCCTTGGTTGCAAAGGAGGGGGTCCAGCTCGTTGGCGCCACCGTCAACGGCCTTCTGGACTTGGGGTATGCCCAACTTGATTTTCCGCTTATCATAAATGATTCTGTCTTTGAGGTAGCACCCCAGATGAGAGATGCCGCATTGCCATTATTATCTCTTACAGGAAGCCGCTTGCCCGGCTTGTACGCTGCTGGTTTGAGGGTAGCGGGACAAGTGAACCTGCGAGATGGCTTCCACGCCACCGGTGAGGTGCGTCTGCTGGGGGCCTCCATTGGCGGGAACTTGAGCTGCAGTGGGGGGAGATTCGAGAATGACGGGGGAGATGCCCTTTCCGCCGACAGTCTGCAGGTCGGGGGGAGTGTGTTTTTCCGTGAACAGTGCCGCTTTAATGGGGAACTCGATTTTGTCAATGCAGAAGTGCAGGGCTATTTTCATCTGCACGACCTTCACAAAGAATCAAAAATTACGATGTTGCGGATGGAACGGGCTCGTGTGGGCGTGTTGCGAGATGATGAGGCCGCTTGGCCAGCGGCCGGCAAGCTGCACATGGATGGTTTTCAATATGATCGTATTCATGGCAAGTCCCCATTAGCGGGCAAACTCCGGATAGGGTGGCTGGAACGCATGCCGGCGGGTGAATTTTTACCCCAACCCTATGAGCAGTTGGCGAAGGTTTACAGCGAGATGGGCCACGAAGGTGATGCGAAGACCATATTGATTGCGAAGAACCGGGCTCGCACCCGGCAGATGCGATGGCGGGATGGGTGGCTCATAAAGAAACTGGTGCGTTATTTATTCGATTGGACCATCGCTTACGGGTATCGACCCGCCCAATCTCTGGTCTGGATTTTCGCCATTATTCTGGCCGGAACGTTCATTTTTCGAGCGGCGTACTCCACATGTGACATGCTACCCTCCCCGTCCTATCAGCGCATTCTCGATAGTGTGGACAATCCAGTGTCGGTGGCCGAGCGGGCCGAATTCAACGCCTTTTTCTACTCCATGGATACCTTTGTGCCCCTTGTTGATCTCAATCAGGAATCCTACTGGCGGCCTATCGGTTGGCGGCGTGGTTACCTATGGGGGCATATTCTGGCCGGCTGGGTGCTCAGCACCCTCTTCGTCACTGGGATGACCGGTGTACTCAAGCGCTAGTCTTTAAAAAGCCCCCGCTGTAAGGTGGGGGCTTTTGCTTTCCGGTTCATTCGTCAGAAAATAGTGCAATATTTCTGCCCTGGCTACGTCTACCCCTATATGAACCACAACCCAGCCCCTTTATCTACCCCGGTATTGGCGGGCGCTTCAAGTGGACCACAGCCGTCCAACGGCCTTAGCTTAGGGTTCCATGATAACCGTCTGTCAGAACTGGGTCCCATGACGGCTGCTGAAACCCAACGCCGCCGGTCCATCGATCACATCGTGAGGGACTATCGCCAGCGCCTGCTGGGTTTCATCCGTTGGCTGGCCCCTACCCGGGCAGATACCGAGGATATTCTCCAGGATGTCCTGTATCAGTTCACGGTCAGCTTTGATGATATTCGGTCGCTGGAAGACACCACCGCCTGG
>JADFNF010000064.1 GCA_022563485.1 Fidelibacterota bacterium
TTTTACCTACACGGTGAGTGATCCTGATACAGCGACAGCCACGGCCACGGTCGTGGTGACCGTGACGCCGGTGAATGACCCGCCGCCGCCATTCTTGTTGTTATCCCCGGGCCATAACACCCGGATTGAAATCACGGCGGAGAACCTGGGCGACAGCCTGTTCATTCTCTGGGAGGGGGTGCCGGATGTGGACGGCGATATCCTGACTTACTACCTGGAGGCGACCCCCGGCCTGGCAACGGTACTGGCTGCGGCACCGACCACCACCGTTGGCCTGAGCTACCGCTATGAGGACTTGGCATTGGCCATGGCGAGCCTGGGGCAAACCGTCGTCTCTGGTGATTGGACCATTAAGGCCACTGACGGGCAAGATACCCTTGAGGCCCTGGGCGAGCCCTTCACTCTCACGCTTGACACCGGTACCCTGATTCTGAAGACGCTCCTGGCCCTGCCAGAGGCTTTCGCTCTCCAGCCAAACTATCCGAACCCGTTCAATCCGTCCACCATCCTGCCCTTTGCCCTGCCCCAAGCGACGCAGGTCAGCATTGTGGTGGTGGACCTCCTGGGCCGGGAAATCAGGCGGTTGGTGGCGGGGCCGTTGCCCGCTGGCTATCATAGGGCGGTTTGGGACGGCATGACCTCCTCCGGAGAGCCGGCTCCCAGTGGCGTCTACATTGCCCTTATGAGGGCTCCCGGATTCCTACAGAGCGTGAAGCTGGTCCTGCTGAGATGATGCGGGCAGGCGAAATTGCGCCAATCCGTCATAACTACCTGGTTGGCACGGTGATTGCATTAAACATTGCCAATGAGTGGGTAATTTTGTAACATTGCGGCAGATTTATACAATATGATGCGGTCAAGAACTCAAATAGGACAATATCTAGTGGGTATCCGGTGGAATGGGGCAATAATTGCGTCCGGACGATCGTCAGTATATTGGATGTGTCCCGGGCCCCTAAGCTGTATAGCTCCCTGTTATTTGGCAGATGATTCTGCCCATTCGACCGTCCTTCCCCTTTAATCCACTCCATCACCATGAACCCTATGCGCACATTAATTATCCTCCTAACCGTACCTATCATATTGGGGAGTGGTGTCCGTCACGAAGTGCCGAGCAGGGTCGAGAATGTGGACAAACGGCCCCTTGTACGGTTGGTCCTTCAGGGGCTCGATCTGTGGACCCCTGCGGCGGAAGCGCTGGTCTTGCGGACCGGGGCGGTAGAGAGCCTTTATACGTTCCGCGATGCCTTTAACAATGCACCCGAGCTGGGCTACTGGCAAATCCATCCGCAAACGGCCAGGGATATCCTGTTCCGGTATCTCCAGCGCCCCAGTAAGATCACCCTTAAGGTGCAGCTCGAAAGGGTGCTGGGATACGAACTATCCTGGCTCAGGGAAGAGGGTGACCGCCTTGACCGCCAGCTACGCAATAATGATGTCCTCGGCATCGCTCTGTGCCGCCTGTGGTACGTCATGGCCCCTTATCGCATCCCCGGAGCCCAGAACCTCACGGCCCAGGCCCGGCTCTGGAAGCGGTGGTTCAACACCGGTAAGGGGGGCGGCACGGTAAAAATGTTTGTCAGGACCGTGGGCGCCCTTGGGGTCTAGTACCTCTGCCGCGCAAAAACCGTTACCGGGCCAGCGCGTTCAGGCGGTCCTCCAGACCTTGATAGACGGCCCCGGCCAGCTTCCTCAGATTCCCGTCATCCAGTAAGAACATTTCATCCAGTGGGTGAGTCAAAAAGGCCCCTTCCACCAGGTAGATCACGAGGTCGGTCTGGCGGGTCACGTAGTAATTCCGGTGAATTTGCCCACGAGGCTCAAGCCCGAGTGCCAGGAGGTGGGGGTACACCGCCCTGACGAAAGGCAGCCCTTGAAGATGGGTATAGAACGCACTGGTTCCTGAGACCAGCAGTGGCGGACGACTATCGCCCACGCCATTGTTGTGCAGCCACACCAGGATATGGGCCCGGGCCTCTCGAGCAAGGTCCACCCTTTCCTTCAGGGTCATGGTGCTGTCCCCGGTCCGGGTCAGGATGACCCTAGCTCCTCGCTCGGTGAGCAGCTCGGCCAGGTATTGGGCATAGATGAGGTTCACATCCTTTTCCAGGAGCCCGGTGGCGCCTACCGCTCCGGTATGTTCGCCCCCATGCCCCGGATCCAGGGCGATAATGAGGTTGGCAAAGGGATTTTCCTTTTCAATTCGCGGCGGCCGGCGGATGGCCAGTTTGAACTGCGTACCCGCATACCAACCCCGGAAGCCCCACTGCTGCCGACTGCTGAGGGTGATGTCGAAGCGTAGCATGTCATCGGATAGCTGTTCCCACGTGAAGCGCTCGATAAGATCGTCCTGGTAGGGGTATTGGGTCCACTCATCGGCGAAGTGGGTGCGGTGAAAGGTGATCGAGAGCCGCTCCGGCGAGCTGTCTTGCGAGAGCCGGTAGGGCACCCGGTTGGAAAGCCCGAAGGTGAGGGTCACCCAGTTGGAGTCTATCCCTGAGGATATAGCGCTGAGGGAGGCCGCGGGCAGGTCCCGGCCCCTGGGCATAAGGGTCACCGACTCCTTCAGGATGTAGCCCTGGCGGGTGCTTGAGACGGCCACTTTCCACCACCGGCCGAGATCGGCCACGGCCTGCAAGGCGATACCTTCAGGCAGGTCCATGTAAATTTCACTGCCAGGACGGTAATAGACCAGGTTTGATGCGCCCACGGTCTTTAAAATAAGGGGCTGGTTGGTCAAGGTCACAGTCACCCGGGCCCGGGAGCGTCGCTTCTTCCGCAACCCTTTGGTCCCCTTGAGCCAGAAGACAACGCGCTCCCCCTCGCAGTGATCCGCCGGTCGGATGGTGTAAACCCCCTCGTAGACCCCCTTAAGGCCCCCGGCCTCCCGTGGGGCTAGTTCCGTCATAGGCAGCTTCCCATCGGTGAGCTGGTCAATCCTGAAAGCAGCTTTCCCGCCGGGGCTGCCCTGGAAACGGACGATGATCCGGTCCCCTTCGTAAAACGTCACATGGTTGGAAGGTTCGATGGAATCCACTACTATCCGCGTGGGGGCCGGTGGTAATGTGACGGGGGCTGGTATGCGGTAGACCCGAACAACTGTTTCCTGGCTATCGGCTGGCGTTACCGCCCGAAAGGATAGCCGGTTCCAGCCTGGCTGCAGGGCCAGGATGCCTGCCACCGCGCCACTGGGGTAAACCACCTGCTGCTCCCCATTCACAAACACCGCCAGGCTGGTGTCGGCAGCTTTGGCGCCGTAACGGATCATTTTGGTAACCACCGTGTCCGAATCGGCCGGAAATGTTACAGTAAGCAGGGTATTGGTGGCCGGATCGACAACCTGCTGGAGGCCCGGCTGGAGCGGCTGCCCAGCCTGTAAGGCAGACGGTGGTGTCTGTTGAGCCAGACCCAGGTTGACCCATAATGCCACGTAGAGGATGGTTGGTAAAAGTTTTGAGGAACGTTCCAAGTCATCTACTCCAGAGATGGTTCTAACAGGTTAGCGGGCCGATGGAATACCAGCAGGATAAGGTTTTGAGGTCCGGGGAAAGTAGCACTATCTTTGACCTCGATTCAAATCATTATTTTGTTCACAAACTTGATCAGTATACGCAAAGCCGCCGGGCCTAGCACCGTGATGGATCAACAGTTCCGGTCGCCGGCAGACCATCCCATCAACCAGCTATAGGAAGCAGGATCATATGCGCTATCGAACATTTGGCCGCATCGGTTGGAATGTGTCAGAAATCGGGTTTGGCGCTTGGGCCATCGGGGGTGATGCCTGGGGACACCAGGACGATAACGAGAGCCTGGCGGCTCTCCGGCGAGCCCTCGACTTGGGCGTAACCTTTATTGATACGGCCCAGGTCTACGGCAATGGGCATAGCGAGCAACTCATTGCCAGGGTGCTCAAGGAGCGGGGCCAGCGGGGCGGGGGCGGGCCGATTCGGGTAGCCACCAAGATTCCACCGGCCAACGGGGTCTGGCCGCCGTTGCCCGATGATGTCTGCGGTGAACGGTACCCCGCCGATTACCTGCGTCAGCGGGTCGAGCAAAGCCTGCGGGATCTCGATGCCGAGGTCCTCGATCTGGTGCAGCTGCATACCTGGACCCGAGCATGGAACCGGGACCCCGTCGCCCTTGAGACCTTCCAGCAGTTGAAGAAGGAAGGAAAGATCCTCGCTATCGGGATTTCCACACCGGAGCACGATCAGAACTCCCTGACCGGCCTCATGCGGGCCGACTTGCTGGATAGCGTACAGGTGATCTACAATATTTTCGAGCAGGAACCGGCCGCTGAATTGCTGCACGTCGCCCAGCAGCACAATGTGGGCGTGATCGTACGGGTCGTGTTTGACGAGGGCTCACTCACCGGGAAGTTCACCTCGGAGGCTGCCTTCGCCGAAGGGGACTTCCGTCGCGGCTATTTCAGGGGTGAACGGCTCGCGGAAACCGTGCGGCGCGTGGAACAGGTACGGGAAACGATCCAAACCTCCCAGGATGATCCTAAAGATATGCCGAGTGTCGCTATTCGTTTTGCGTTGAAGCACCCGGCGGTCTCGGTAGTGATTCCCGGGATGCGAACGGTCAAACAGGCGGAGCTGAACTGCGCCGCCTCTGACCAGGATCCCTTATCCGATGCCCTGCACCAAGCCCTAAAGGCCCACATCTGGCGGCGGGCGGACTGGTACCAGGACTGACCCCGGCCCGTGGGCGCAGCAGATTGACCGGGTTGGGGGGTGGCATGCCGGGGATTTACCTCGCCTGGATGGTGGCTCCACCGTCGGCAGGCAGGGCTCTGGTCAGAGTAAAAATATCGAAATGGCCGGGTTGAAGATGATGAAAACGGCGCGAGGTAGCCCGATAAGGGTCGTCATAAAGAGCTTGCACAGATTTCATGTGGGTGTTATGTTCCCCTCGCTCTGATCATATGATCTTTGTTTGTTTGCTTCATGTGGCTGGTAGGACGATCACTCTCGCTCCATTCCCGTTAACCAAGAAGTTGAGATCATCACGAGCATGATAGGCTTCATAGCCGAGGCGTTTTTATTGCGCCACGATGAGGGCCAAGGGGTCGCTGTGAAGTTTGCTTTTAATCGATATGGTTCCGGATATATGCCCATCGGTTTGGGTATGATGTCCGGCACCGCTAGTGAAGAGGAAACAGAATACTGTGAAGAAACTTTATGTTGGTAATCTGCCGTTCAGTGCAACGGAGGATGAAGTCCGTGGCCTGTTTGAGCCGTTCGGGTCTTTGGAGTCGGTCAACTTAATTACCGACCGTGACTCTGGGAGGTTCCGGGGGTTCGGTTTTGTGGAGTTGGAGGATGACATCGCCGAGACGGCCATGAAGGAGTTAGACGGCAAAGACTTTGGGGGCCGTCCGTTACGCGTGAATGAGGCCAATGAGCGTCCACCCCGACGTGACTGACCTGCGCAACTAGAATCTCTCAACGCAGCGAGTAGGTGAATTTCAGCCTGACCCTTCCTCTGAAGGGGCAGGCTGCCTGCTCGTGGGTTTCGTTTGTGAGGGCGGGGTAAATTATTCCGCTAAGCTTCAGGGCTCAGGCGCCCCTGAGTGTACATCGAGTATCTTCGGAGAGGCCGCAAACGGTTCCTCGGCTTTGCCCGGGTGCCGCTCCACCGCTCCCGTGAGGAGGGCCGCCCGAAACCGTGGCCTGGATTCAATCGTAGTCTCCTTCAACACTGAAACGCGCGCCCTCCTGGTGATTACCGGGTATTGACGCACGGATAACCACAGTGAACCGCGTTAGATACGCCAGCGTGCCAGGTCTCTTCGAATCAGCGGTTCCAGGGCGTCAATATCTGCTGTAAACAGGTCCCGCAATTGTCTTCGCATCACTCCCGACATTGATTTTTTTCGCAGATTGATCTTCATAACCAAGCGTTTAACGGTCCGTTTAACAAATTTCGGGATCAGTGGTGTAACCAATCTTAGGGATCGGTATTGCCCGAAAAGAAATCCCTGCAACCACATTGCCCGGGGGAAACCGCTCGGGTTGTAGGGCGTACGCACGTCGGGGATGAAGTGATCATCGACTTCCAGGAAACGATAGAGTGCCTGCATGAAACCCACGGGGTTCGCCACCAGATCATCGAACAGGCAAACACTGATTTGGCGGTTGTCAAACAGGTCGTAATACCGCTTGACCTGATCGTAGTAAAAGCTCTGCCGGCTATATAAGTAGCCCCATCTCCAATGCTCGGCTCCCCGCTCCGATTCCGCCTGGAGGGCGTCCTCGAAAGTGAGGCCCTCATTCAAGGTCATCACATGATCCAGGTAGTTCGAATAGGTACGGTCGATGGGGTTGCGCAGGATCATGATGATCCTGCAGTCGGGAATGGTCTGCTGAATGTTGGCTGCCGCCTGGGAAAGAAACAGGTAGGAAGTCGAACATTCACCGATAGCTTTTTCACGGGTCACATCGTTAAAAAGTGAGTGGTATTCATCCGTGCCGGTGATGATACCACCATTCATCGGTTGCCGGTTCGGGCCGATAAAATTCGGCTGAGTTTCCGGAAATGAAAAATACTCGGGCTCTTTAACGGGACTGACATAGATTTCGGGATGCTGCCCTAAATAGTGGTACAGCGATGTGGTACCGGACTTAGCGGCCCCCACCACCAGGAAATTAGGCAGCAAGGGAGAGCCTTTTCGGAGCATGCGTGTATGGCGGGTGCGAGTCCAAACTGAAGGTGATTCTACGCTAATTCTCCAGGCCTATGCTAACCGGCTTCTATAACTCCGAGACCTGTTTCCAGGGGATGCCGCCGGGAAATAGCACGTCTATGACCGGCCATTCTCCTGCGGCAGATTATGAAGGATGACTCCCTGAAATGTGGTCCTGGATTTCAGGTGCTATAACGCAAGCGGGCGCCGGTCCTGAGGGACAGCATGATTTCCCCGGGGCTCAGTTCCTTGGGGAAATAGGTGCCGGAAATATTTGCGCCGCTAATGCTGGCCCCTTCCATGGGGCAACGGCTGAGATTCAGTCCCGCCAGATTGGCCTGACGAAAGTAGGCGTTGGAAAAGTCAATTCCATCGGTCAATATTCCCCGCAGATCAACGCCGCGGAAATCCAGACCGGACAGATCATACTCGCCTCCATCCTCTCGCAAGGTATTAAACTCATCGATTTTCTCCTCGCGGAGTAACAGATACAGCCGATCGTCGCTCATCCTGGGCGTTTCGTTGGTCACAATATATCCTCTTCTCATATGACTCCCTTTCAGCTTTTAAGGTTCGTCAAGGTACGGAAAGGACCCTGATGCCGCACACATGCAATATAGCGAGAATCTAGCCGGTAGGGCAGACGAAAACGTCTGGGAGGTCAGCGCTCCACCCGATCCAGAAGCAGTTGGGCAATGAGGCGGACGGCCACGCCGGAGCCGCCGCCGGGTGCGTAGGGCTGGTCCTTCCCCTGCCAGGCCGTGCCGGCAATATCCAGATGGACCCAGGGGGTGTCACCGATAAACTCCTTGAGGAACACAGCTCCGGCGATGGTCCCGGCCAGGCGGCCGTCACCGATGTTCTTGATATCCGCCACCTTGGACTTGATGTCGTCGGAATACTCATCCCACAGGGGCAGCTGCCACACGCGCTCACCGGTCTTTTCCGCAGCCCGCTGCACTTCGGCGATAAGGTCATCGTCGTTGCCCAGGAGGCCGCTGGCCCGGTGTCCCAGGGTGATGAGCACTGCGCCGGTGAGGGTAGCGAAGTCGATGATCGCAAACGGCTTGTGCTGGTCCACCACGTAGGCCAGAGCGTCGGCCAGGATGAGGCGGCCTTCGGCATCGGTGTTGAGAATTTCGATGGTCTTGCCGTTGTAGGCCCTGACGATATCCCCCGGCCGCTGAGCGCTGCCGCCCAACAGGTTCTCGGTGCTCGGGATGGCCGCCACGATATTGAGCCGGGGCTGGAGCTGGGCGACGACCTCCATGATCCCCAGCACAGTGGCCGCCCCGGACATGTCAAACTTCATTTCGTCCATCTTGGCCGATGGCTTGATGGAGATGCCACCGGCGTCGAAAGTGAGACCCTTGCCCACCAGGGCAAAGGGGGCATCGCCGGCCTGGCCGCCGCTATATTCAATCACGATAAACTTGGGGGGCTGGTTGGACCCGGCCGCCACCCCCGCCAGGGCGCCCATACCCAGTTCTGTGAACCCATCCCGATCCATGACGGTAGTTTTCATATTGGAGGCCTCACCGATGCGTTGGGCCTCCTCGGCCAGGCGGGTGGGAGTCATGATATTGGCGGGATGATTTTGGAGGTCCCGGGTGCGGCAGACGGCGGTGGCCAGCACGATCCCGCGACTCAGTTCCTCCTGGTGGGCCTGGCCGTACAGGATCAGGCTGGTCAACTCCGGCTCGTCATCCGCCGGTTTTTTATACTCGGTAAAGCGGTAGGAGCCGAGAATCAGTCCTTCGGTGATAGCTTGTGTGAAGCCAGATTGCGGCTGGTCGGATTCAAAGGTCAGCAGGGTGCAACCGTCCGCCCGGTGCTTTTGGGCCAGCCCGACGGCGCGACCCGCCGCCTGCCGGGCGAGCTCGCTGGTAAACTTGTCTGACTGCCCCAGGCCAATCAGCGCCACCCGGGCCAGGGGACCATCGTAGTGCAGCAGCAGGCGTTCGCCTTTTTTGCCTTGAAAGTCCTTGCGTTCCCACACCTTACTCATCAGCCCCCCCAGTGCCAGGTCCACCGGGTGGTGGCTTTCCTGGAGGCCCTTATCCTGGAAGATGCCGATGGCCAGAAACTCGACAGGCTGGGTAAAATCGGGATCAGGATTATGGTCGACTTGCTTGACGTAGGACATGGGCGTGTTTCCTTGCTGGCTAGACTAAATATTGTGGGTTATCGGGCTGGAAATTAAGGCAGCGGGCGGGCGAAAGGCTATGTCGACTGCTCAACAATGTGGCTGGTGGCCATGCCGGTGAGGACCTGCTCGCCCTGCTCGTCGATGAGGCGCACCCGCAGAAAGTGGACCGTCCGGCCCCGGCGTTCGGCCCAGGCTTGGCCGTAGATAGGGCCCGATAACGGGCCTTCGACCCGCTGTATGGAGATCGAGGACAGCTCGGGTAGCTGATCGTTGCTCTCGCCCTGGGCGGCGGTGCGCAACAGTTGGCGCACGAAAGGCAGCAGCTGGTCATCGGAGGCATCGGAGGCGGGCCTTTCGGCAAGGCTCAGGGCAGGCCCCAGGTCCAACTCCCCTTCGGCCAGAAAGAGATCGGGGCGGGTGAGGTAGGGTTGTGGACGGGTGACGATCATCCTGCACCTCCCGACCTGATCCGGGTAAAGATAGCCTCGGCAGTGGCGATGAGACGGCCGCCTTCATCGCGCAGCTCGGCCTCGGCTGTGATATACTTCTCGCTCAAGGTGATGACCCGGCCCTCACCGGTTACCCGGCCCAGATCCATGGCTTCCAGGAAGTGGGTGGTCATGCTGCTGGTGGCGACGGGGGTGGCGCGGTTGTCCAGGAAGGTGATGGCGGCGTGACCCATGAGGCTGTCCAGTAGGGTCATGTACAGGCCGCCGTGCACCGCTCCGGCGATGTTCAAGTGGTGGGGCTTGAGCTGCAGCTCCACCGTGGTGCGGCCCGGATCAGGTGAGCGGGTCTGGAAACCCAGATACTTGGTGAAGTGCCGGTCCAGCGAGGGGGTGTTGCCCCGTTCCTCAGCCACGGTTTACTTTTGCCACAGGGCCAGAGCCAGCAGGAGCCAGCCGGCCAGAAACAGGACCCCACCGATGGGGGTCACGGCTCCCAGCCAACGTTTTCCGGTGATCACCAGCAGGTAGAGGCTGCCGCTGAACAGGACGATACCGGCGGTGAACAGCCAGGGGGTAAGGGTGAGCAGGCGGGATACGTCCAGGCCGCGCCACCACAGGATCAATCCCGTTACGATGATGGCCAAGGCGTGGTAGAGCTGGTAGCGGACGGCCACTTCGAAGATTTCCAAGTCGCGGGGCGTGACCCGAGTCCGTAGACTGTGGGCGCCAAAGGCCCCCAGGGCCACACCGACCAGGGCAAACAGAGCACCGGCGCTCATCCAGTTCATGGGTGGTGTTCCCTGTCGGCGGTGATAATCGTCATCGTCCGTCAATCCCCCGGGTAGTACCGCTCCCCTGCTTCGGCCCTTTTCACCAGGCCCGGGGCCGGGGCGAACCGGCTGCCGTGGCGCTCGGCCAGGCGGTGCAGCTGCTCCACAAAGGCCGGGAGCCCCAGCTGGTCCATGGCCCAGGAAGGTCCCCCCAGAAAGGGGGG
>JADFNF010000065.1 GCA_022563485.1 Fidelibacterota bacterium
AGTGTTACCATCGTTGTTGATATCCGCCATGACCAACTTGGCGGCACTACCGTGGTAGTCCGCATGGTACATCGTATTATCAAATACCACCTTTGTATAGGTATTGGCAGCTGTGGCCGAGTAAACGATGATCGGCATGTCGTCGCCATCTATCTGGACGACCATGTTCATCATCCCGTCGCCGTCAAGATCCCCCACCGTCATGGAGTGCACCTTCCAACCGTGCTCGACGTCGCCGGTGTTGGTCACCGTGCTATCGACATATTCCACTATCCAGTCCGGATTGGCGAAATCCTTGCCGGGCAGGGAGATGATGGACAGGATCAGGCCATTCCCATTGCGATAGGTCAGAATGAGTTCCACTACCCCATCACCGTCTATATCCGTGGCCACACTCATGAACTCCAGGGCAATTCTACTGACGGCGTCCCTGGGCGGGTCGTAAGTAAGGGTCGGTGTATCCGGCAGAATTTCACCACTGGAGGGATCGTGCTCGTAGATCTCCAGGGCGTTAAACCCATTGGTGAAATCAGGATGAAAAGAATCCCAGATATTGATGAGTTCAAGATTCCCGTCCTCATCCAGATCGGTGATCATGACGCTCCGTTCGCCACCAAAAAGAATAGACGTACCATCAACGTCTTTGTCCTTATGCCAAACGACTCCGTAGTCATTATCACCCCTCGCTTCGTACACGAAAATGCGTTTATTGGTCGCATCATAGGTGATAAACTCATTCAGCCCGTCTTTATCAATATCGATTGACCCTGAGGGAATGTTTCCAATCATGCCCCAGGCACGAATTAGATTGGGTGGATTAGTTCCGACGTCTCCCTTCCCGCCATCCCAGGCTTTCGTGAAATTCTTGCTTTGCCCCTGTAATGCTGAAGACCCGAGCAACAGGGTCAAAGTGATGACAACTAATAATAACCTTTTCATGGGTGAACTCCCTTGTTTGGATTTAGATACCAGTTACTCTCAATCACACTTTGACTGAATCACAATATAATTCAATTTCGACAGTAATCTTGTCTTTGTCAACAACTATTTCAGAGCTGTCTGGAACCGCTCCGATTTGACGGCCAGAGGCCATTGCACCTGCAGAAACCGAGCAACGGACCAAGCGAATATGAAAGCAGCTGTGCTCAACATCGTGCCGCAGGTGGACCCAATGGAGCTTCCAGAGGGTCTAGGACTTCTGGATCAACCCCTCGTCCACCATCAGTTATCGCACTTAGGCCCTCAGGCTGACTTGGCGCTGCGCCCACTGCGTTCTGCAAATACGGCCAACGCCCAGTCCATGTCTATACGTATATACATTTGACCATTAAGGCTACGAAGATATTTTCAGAATGTCAAGCTTTTAGTTGCGGAAGTAAGGGCATAGTGCCGTTTATCGCTGTCCGAATTGCCAAGGAAACTTCACGTCACAGATAATAGCTTTTGTCTACCCAACATGAGTGGCGCTATACTTCTGTGGATGACGCTTTCTCGATGGAGATCGAGGAGGAACACCGACATCAGGCCGCCTGGCATTGCAGGGATAAACCAGGTGGGAATGGATCGGTCCTCACATTGAGAATGGCCATCCGTGGAGCAGTGGCGACTCGCCATGTCGCTCCCCATAAATATAAACTTGACACGGAGTTATTCTTTGAATATTTTTGTATAGACAAATAGACATTTAATCTAATGATCATCAATAAGAGCAGTCCAGTGCCTCAGTATTTTCAGCTGCAAACTTGGTTGATGGAGCAAATCGAACAAGGGATACTGAAGCATGGGGTCCAAATCCCCACGGAAAAAGAGCTGGGGGAACTAACGGGCCTGGCCCGGGCCACTATCCGGCAGGCCGTAGGTAACTTGGTAAATAAGGGCTACCTTATTCGTAAGAGAAGGCTCGGGACTTTTGTGCAAGATCGGCAGAATGAGACTGAAAAACGGACCATCATCGGCATTCTGATCCCGGATATCCGTAGCGGATACGCCCCCGAACTGGCTCGTGGAACTGAGGATGAGGCTGCTAAACACCAACACAGCCTCATTCTCTGCAATACCGACGACTTATATATGAAAGCTGAGCATCACGCTGATCGCCTGATCAAGGCCGCTGTGAGCGGCGTGATCTTAATCCCCACGTCTCATTCGTATGAAAAAAACCGTCTGATAATCGAGATGTTCACCAAGAAAGATATTCCGGTGGTTCTTGCCGATCGAACGATCCCGGAAATCGAAATTGATCATGTCACCACCAATAATTTCGATGGTGCCTACGAGCTCACCAGCTATCTCATCCAGCGAGGTCATCGAAAGATCGCCATCATCCTCAGCGAGAGAATCAGTACCGAGAAAGAACGGTTGAAAGGTTACCGGGCAGCCCTGGGGGACCATGACATTCCCAGCGATTCATCCATCGTCATTTCGGATGCAGGCCCCTTCGATCAGGAACACTACCAGGAACTCATCCGTGGACTGCTGGGACATAGGGGGGATTTTACGGCCGTCTTCGCGGGACACGACCGCATCGCGCTGATCGTCTACTCAATAGCCCATGAAATGGGGCTTACTATCCCGGATGATTTTTCCCTGGTCGGGTACGATGATCTGCCCTATGTGTCTATAAAATTGACGACCATGCATCAGCCGATCTACGAGATGGGCCAGGAGAGTCTGAAGCTGATCATGTCCCGGATCCAAGGTGATGGGGTCGCATCCCGTGAAATTGTTTTAAAGGCGCACCTGGTGGAACGGTCGTCAGTAAGAAATAATGAAATGAATCTATAGTTCCTCACAAGCAGATCGTTAAGTAAAAGGAAACCTAATATGAGAGCAGTATCTTTGAACGCCGACTGGGATCCCCGGCCGGACTTCGAACTGGGAGCCAAAGATGTCGATGGTGAATCCACCTACCTGGGTAGCAAGGTATGGCGCAATCCCCGTATCGAGTTTGTTGAAAAGGAGGTCCCCGTGCCGGGCCCAACCGAGGTCCTGATCGAGGTAAAGGCTTGCGGCTTCTGTGGCAGTGATGTTCACATGCTACAGAGCGATGACGACGGTTACATATTTTATCCCGGCTTGACGGCCTTCCCGTGTACCCTCGGCCATGAACTTTCCGGGGAAGTCGTTGAGGCGGGAGCTTTGGCCATCAACAAGCGCACCGGTCAGCCCTATAAAGCCGGCGAGGCGGTCTGTTGTGAAGAGATGATCTGGTGTGCCCAATGCCAGCCCTGTGCCGATGGTTTTCCTAATCATTGTGAACGACTGCAGGAAATCGGCTTCTCCATTGATGGGGCGTTCGCAAAATACATTAAAATCGATGCCCGCTTCCTGTGGAGCATTGAGGCATTGCGCGAGCCATATGGTGAGGAAAAGATGTATCTTTTGGGCAGCCTGGCGGAGCCCCTTTCGGTGGCTTTTAATGCCGTCATCGAGCGCGGTGGCGGCATCCGACCAGGGGATAATGTGGTCATCCTGGGATGCGGCCCGGTGGGGGCTGCCGCTTGCGCCGTCCTGAAACGGTCCGGCGCTGCATCGGTCATCGTTTCTGAGCCTTCCAAAACCCGGAGAGAAATGGCTATGGCCATGGGCGCCACCCATACCATCGACCCAACGGAAGTGAACGCCGCCGAAGCCGTTTTGGACATCACAAAGGGGGTCGGCGCCAAAATAATTCTTGAAGCCAGCGGTTTTCCCACCGTGGTATGGCCCGATGTGGAAAAAATTATTTGGGAAGGTAAAACGTTGAATACAACGGTGGTACTCGTGGCTCGGGCCGACGCCAGAATTCCATTGAACGGCGAAGTGTTCCAGGTGCGGCGGGCCAGTGTGGTCGGCGCGCAGGGTCATTCCGGCCACGGGACCTTCCCCCGGGTCATTAGCTCGATGGCCGCGGGCATGGATGTTTCGCCGATGATTACCAAACAGATCGGTTTGGATGAAGTGCCGGAAAACCTGGTGATGCTGCAGACCGATCGCAACGAAGTCAAGATTACTGTCATTCCAGAGTGATGGCGGTACGGAATTTCAAAAAAGGAAAAAGGAACTTAAAATGACAACGTGGCTTACGACGAATCGGGATGACTTGCGCTTTGAGGACACATCCGTTGGTCGATTGAAAAAGAGAATCTGGGAAGCGTCTGAGCAGGAAATCGACAAAATCTTAACCGACTATGGCATTCCCTCACCTTCCGAGTTGGGCAAGCCGGGCACTTATATCCATACGACTATCCGTCAGCAGGTAGTTGAGAATCGGGAGCGAAATGACATCGTCTTCATTCCCATCGGCAGCACCGAGCAGCACGGCCTTCATACCGTCACCGCGATGGACACGTTTATGGTGACCCAAATTCTTGAGGGGGTCCGTCGATATTCCGCCAAAAACGGTGCGCCGGTTAATCTGGTGTGGACGCCGCTAGTTTATGGCGGTCACCCGCACCACCACATCGGTATGCCGGGGACGATCCACCTGGGAGATGAGACGCTCAAGCAGAACCTTATCGGCGTCATGGTGGGGTTGTGGAACGACGGTTACCGCAAGCAGATCCTGGTCAATAATCACGGCCAACTGTGGATATTGGAAGCAGCCATCCAGGAACTGCAGAAAATCTGGAACCTGCCGGGTATTTTCCGTGTCATCGACTGGCACAGAGCCGTACGCGAATTTTTCCGGACCCGGGACCGGGGCGGCGATTGGGAAACTAACTTTGTCCACGCCGATGAAGCCGAGACCTCGGTACTGCTCCTCCTGGCCAAAGAATACGTGGATATGCAGTATGCCGAGGAAACCGACGTGGGCGGATATCTGCCCGAGGGCCATTTCGATAAGTCAGTGGAACCGTTTGCGCGGCCCAGCAAGTGGTCCGAAGGGCAGGGGCATTTCCCTATCGAGATCGCCTCGGTGCCGGAAGGGGTCGTCGGTCGTCCCAACATAGCTGATCCCCGGAAGGCCCGGCGGACCATCGCGGCCATTTTATCCTACCTCACCCTGGTTCACGATGAGATCCTGGAAACATTCCCTGCCGGCAAGTTGCCGCCCATAGAAGAAACCACCTTGCGAACCGAAAAGGAGATGGAGCCCTATCTGAAGAAGCCCTTTACCGATGGCTGGCGTCCGATCTATGCCATTCGGAAAATGGGACTGTAGGCTGTGCAGTTAAGTATCGTGATCTCGACGCAACCGGCGTCCTTTGCGGCCCTGCTCTATAAAGGGAATTTGGATGAAAACATAGCCCGGGTTAGCAGCCTGGGCTATGATGGGGTTGAGTTGGCGGTGCGCGATCCAAGTCTGCTGGACGTACCGGCGTTGGAAGCCCTGCTTAGAAAAGAAAACCTGGTGGTGCCGGCCATCGGAACGGGACAGGCCTTTGGCGAGGAAGGTCTGTCACTCACTGATCCGGATGAGCAGATCCGTCTAAAAGCCATCGATCGCATCAAGGCCCAAGTAAGGTTGGCTCGTCGTTTAGGCGCCGTCGTTATCATCGGTTTGATACGCGGGAAACAGGGCCGGGAGCGCTCTGCTGATCAGGTGGAAAGTTTGCTCATTGAGGCTTTAAGAACCTGCGCTTTGGAAGACCAAACGGTGAAATTGGCCATTGAAGCCATCAATCGCTATGAGACCGACCTGCTGAATACCGTCGCATCGGCCCTGCGCCTGGTGGAAGAACTCGGAATGGACAATGTGGGATTATTGCTCGATACCTTTCACATGAATATCGAGGAGCCCTCACCAAGTACAAGCATCATGGCCGCTGGAGACCGGGTGTTTCATGTTCACATCGCCGATTCCAATCGTTGGTACCCCGGCGCGGGTCATATCAACTTTGGCGAGATCGTCGATGCGTTGGATAAGATTGGCTATGAGGGCTTTGCTTCGGCGGAGATTATGCCCCTGCCCGACCCGGTTACGGCATCGAAAAAAGCTGTCGAATACATGCGAGATTTGACCGGTTAATGCCTATCTTGGGGTAGGCGCAGACCCTAAGGGCCTAAGATTCTCGGGCCTGCGGCGTACCCCATTTTATTGTCTCGATTACAGTAGGTCGATCAGAAAGGCAACGAATATGCAGCGAATGCCCACGGACGCATCATCGGAGTGATAAGATAGACGGCGCGCCGCATGAATAACGTTCCTATGCTGGAAATGCAGCATATTCGTAAAACATTTCCCGGTGTTGTTGCCCTTGACGACGTCAATTTGACACTCAGGAAGGGGGAGGTGCACATCCTGCTGGGCGAAAACGGCGCGGGAAAATCCACCCTCGTGAAAATATTGAGCGGCGCCTATCAGAAGACCGAAGGAAAAATCATTCTGAATGGCCAGGAAGTGGAAATCAGGGGACCCCGGCATGCCCAGGAACTGGGCATCGGCATTATTTATCAGGAATTCAATCTCGTGTTCCAGCTGTCTGCCGCCGAGAATATTTTTCTTGGCCGGGAGCGCACAAATAAACTGGGCCTCATTGACCGGAAGCAGATATTTGAATCGTCGCAGAAGATCCTGGACAACCTGGGGGTTAAGATTGATGCCTTCAGTCTGGTCAAGGATCTGGGCGTGGCCCAGCAGCAGATGGTGGAGGTGGCGAAAGCCCTCTCCCTGGATGCGAAATTGCTCATCATGGATGAACCCACCTCCGCTTTAACTGACCTTGAAATCAAGGAACTGTTTGCCACGATCCGCCGGTTGAAAAAGCGGGGCGTCACCATCATCTACATCTCCCACCGCCTGGAGGAACTTTTTGAAATCGGAGATCGCGTCTCGGTATTGCGTGACGGAAAGCAGGTGGGGACCTATCCCATCGCCGACATGACCCAGACTGATTTGATCCGTTTGATGGTGGATCGCGACCTCAAGACTCAATTCCCCAAGCAGTACGCCAAAAGGGGTGAGGAGCTTTTGCGTGTCGAAGGCTTAAGCCGGAAGGGGGTCTTGGATAATATTAACCTGCAGCTGCACCGCGGCGAGGTCTTGGGGATCGCCGGCCTTTTGGGCTCCGGGCGGACAGAACTGGCCCGCGCGCTGTTCGGAGTGGATAAAATCGACGCAGGTAAAATATTTATTCGTGGAAAACGGCAAAAGATTACCTCCCCCCGTGACGCCATCATGCTAGGCCTGGGGTTTCTCACCGAGGATCGCAAGTCACAGGGACTCATCATGACGCTTTCGGTGAAGGAAAACGTCTGCCTGCCCAGTGTGGAGCGGTTTTCACGGTGGGGCATTATGGACCTGAAGGCAGAGGATCAAGCTGCACATCAGTCCGTTCAAGAATTGCGCATCAAGACCCCGGGGTTATCACAAAAGGTTGTCTATTTGAGTGGTGGGAATCAGCAAAAAGTTGTCATGAGCAAGTGGCTTTGCCGTCAAGCAGATATACTCATTTTTGACGAGCCTACCCGGGGCATCGATGTCGGTGCAAAGGTGGAAATCTACAAATTGATGAATCGGCTGACCGCCGAGGGCACGGGAATTATCATGATCTCATCGGAGTTACCCGAGATTTTGGGCATGAGCGACCGGATTGCAGTGATGCACCAAGGTCAGCTTACCGCCGAATTTCCAGCCCAAGGGGCGACCCAGGAAAAAATCATGGGCTATGCTTTAGGAGTATCAAATGGTGCCTAAGGATTTCTTGTCACACTATGGACGGCAGTTCGGCACCCTCATCGGGCTCCTGGTCTTGATGCTGGTCCTTTGGATTTTGACCCCCCACTTTTTCACCGTCCCCAATCTACTGAACGTGGCCCAGCAGACCTCCATCAATGCCATTATCGCCGTGGGCATGACCTTTGTCATTATCACCGCCGGGATTGATCTGTCGGTGGGGTCCATTGTGGCCTTTTCCGGGGTCGTGCTGGCCAGCGTCTTACAGGCAGGGCTTCCGGTCCCCCTAGCCATTGCAGTCGGCCTGGGAGTTGGGTTGCTGAGCGGTCTGGTGAACGGCCTGCTCATCACTTACGGACGGCTGCCCCCGTTCATCTCTACGCTGGGCATGATGAGTGTGGCCCGGGGCGCGGCGTTGCTGTATTCCCAGGGCAGACCGATCTCGGGCTTTTCGGAAAGTTTTCGTCTGCTGGCCACGGGCGAAACCTTTCACATTCCAAATCCCGTCATCATCATGGTCCTGGTCTATGCCGCCGCTCATTTTGTGTTAACCCGGACAAAATTAGGCCGTTATACCTATGCCATCGGGGGCAACGAAGAGGCGGCGAGTCTCTCAGGCGTGAACGTCAGGCTTTATAAAGCCATGGTCTATGGGCTCAGCGGGTTGCTCAGCGGCCTGGGCGCCATTATTCTGACGGCGCGTCTGAACTCGGCCCAACCCATTGCCGGCGTCATGTACGAATTGGACGCCATTGCCGCTACCGTCATCGGCGGCACCAGCCTGATGGGCGGTGAGGGACGGATCGTCGGCACGTTGATCGGCGCCTTCATTATGGGGGTGCTGCGAAATGGACTGAACCTGTTGGGGGTCTCCTCCTTCGTTCAGCAGACGGTCATAGGCTCGGTCATCATCATGGCGGTGCTCATTGATATGGCCTTAAAAAAACAACGGACGTAGCATAGAGGGGAGTCGACAGATAAAATGAAAAAGTTCTCGCTGATCATACTTCTCGTGGCAGGGGCGTCATTCCTGGCAGTGACCGGTTGTCAACGCGGTAATAACCAGGCGGCAGCTGGTCCGACGATAGCGTTGGTCATGAAAACCCTGAATAATCCCTTTTTTATTGATATGCAACTGGGTGCGGAAGCCGCTGCCAAAGCCTTACAGGTCAATCTGGTCGTCCAGGCCGCCGAACGCGAGGTGGACGTGGAAAAGCAGATGCAAATCATTGAGAACCTGATTCAGAGAAAGGTCCAAGCGATTTGTATCACGCCGAGCGGTTCCAGGGAGATCGTTCCGGCCATCGTCAAGGCGAACCGGGCCGGCATTCCGGTCCTGATTCTGGATACCCGGGTGGACGAGGTGGCCCTGGCGGAAGCGGGCGGTCAGGTGGCCACCTTTATCGGTTCGGATAATTTTGAAGGCGGCCGGATCGCTGGTGAATACATCGTCAATCGGCTGGGGGGACTCGGCAAGGTGGCCATCCTGGAGGGGATTCCCGGTCACGAGACGGGTGATGCCAGACTGGGTGGCTTTCGTCAGGCAATCGAAAATAGCCCCGGTATTGAAATTATTGCTTCCCAGACCGCCAACTGGGAGCGGGACCAGGGGTATAATGTTTTCCAGAATATCCTCCAGTCCCATCCCGAAGTCCAGGCATTGTTTGCCTGTAACGATATGATGGCCCTCGGCGCCATCGAGGCGATTGCCGCTGCCGGGAAAACCGGCGAGATCATTGTGGTGGGTTTTGATGCGGTCGCCGATGGGCGGGAGGCCATTGGGCGGGGGACCATGGACGGCTCCATTGTCCAGCATCCTTTTGAAATGGGAAAACTGGCGGTGGAACAGGCCTATCAGCTGATCAACGGGCAGAGCAGTCCGGCCTACATCCCGGTCAATATAGAATTAATCACGAAGGAGAATCTGAATTAAAGGTCTGCGCCTGGACGCGGGAAATAACTTTGTGTAATAGGCACCCAGGAGGGATTGTGCCAATTGAAGCATAAGAAAATCAATATCGGTCTCATCGGCTTGGGGCGCCTGGGGCGCATCTATGCCGATCATTTCGTGCACCGGATTGCGCAGGTCAACCTGATGGCGGTCGCCGATGCCCAGGGCCAGCTGGCCGAATCCTGCGCTCAGGAGTTAGGCGTTCCTAACTGGTACGAAGATAGTATGGCTCTCGTGGCCAACAAGGATATTGATGCCGTGGTGGTCGTCTCACCGACCCATACCCATCACGACATTGTCGTGGCCGCTGCGCGGGAAGGGAAGGCCATCTTTTGTGAGAAGCCCATTTCGCTCTCGTTGGAGGAAACCGGCCTCATGGTGCAGGCCGTGGAAAAAGCGGGGGTTTTCTTTCACATGGGCTTTATGCGGCGTTTTGACAAAGGGTATGTGGCCGCCAAACGGAAAATCGAGGACGGCGTGATCGGTACCCCGGTGGTCTTTAAATCGTCTTCCAGGGACCCTTATCCCCCCAGCCTGGAATATGCCGAACATAGCGGCGGGATGATCATCGATATGGGCATCCATGACATTGACATTGTGCGCTGGTTCATGGGGGAGGTAAAGAGCGTTTACAGCATTGGCGCTACCCTGGCCTACCCCGAGCTCCAGGCGATCGGGGACATCGACAATGCCATAACGACGCTGACGTTTGAGAACGGGTCCC
>JADFNF010000066.1 GCA_022563485.1 Fidelibacterota bacterium
TCCCCAGGCGAACACGACGCGGTAGAGGTGCGAGCCACCGGCGAAGAAGCCCCGGTTGCTCCCGAAAAAGACGCCGCTCCATCGGTAGCGGATGAATTACCGGCTGAGAGCGCGCTGGAGGCTGACCAGGCCCTGGGGCCTGACGAGGATGAAACGGAGGCCACTCCCGATGAGGTCTCGGTCGCAGGCGAGGTCGAGGCAGTGGCATTGAGTGATGCGGTGCCACCGGATGCGGAGGAGTTGGTAGAAGCAAGCCCCCCATCCGGCCCAGCTGAAGCCCTGGACACCGGTACCGATACAGGTGCAGGTCAGGTCATCGATGACGCGCCAACACCGCTGCCCGAACCGGACGAGTCAGAGGTCCCGGCTGCTGACGCGACAACCGGAAAACAGGACAGCTCCAGCGCCCCCTGGATTGATCCCAAGCTGGCCACTTTCACCTTGGCTACCATTTACAAGGTCCAGGGTCTTTACAAGCAAGCCCTCCAAGTGCTGGACATGCTGGAAGCCAAAGGCGGCGATCCTGAACGTATCGAAGACGAGCGGAGGTCGATCACGCGATCGATGACGAGCGGTTCCAAGCCAGAATGACCGCCCTTCAGCCACGCCCTGACAAGCAGGCCCCTCAGCAAAGCACAACACAAGCCCATAAGAAACGACTGGATCGGGTACGATGCGAACTGGCTGACATGGGCGTCGACGGCATGTTGGTAACCAACCTCACCAATGTGCGTTACCTGAGCGGGTTCACCGGGTCGGCCGGTCTCGTGTTGCTTCTCCCCGACAGCCAGCACTTCTTCTCAGACGGCCGCTATAAAGAACAGGCCCGGATCGAGGTACCAGACTTCCAAATCCACATCGACACGGGCGGTACCAACCGAAATGCGGGGAACCCCATCAGCCAGATTGACGAACTCGGTCTGCTAGCTGGGGGCGACCGCATCGCTTTTGAAGCCGACTACGTTTCCGTAGACACCTTCAACACCTGGCGGTCCATGTTCGGGACTGTCCAGTGGACCGAGTCCACCCAGCTGGTGGAGCAGCTGGCGATGGTGAAAGACCCGGACGAGCTGGCCGCCCTGGTGGAGGCGGTTCGCATCACCGACAATGTTTTTGAGGAGATTCAAAACGACCTGAAACCGGGGGCCGTTGAGCGGGAGCTAGCTGCCCGAATTACGTTTCTCATTAGACACCTTGGCGGCGATGGCGATAGTTTTGATCCCATCGTGGCCAGTGGCCGGAACAGCGCCATGCCCCATGCCCAGCCCACCGACAAGCAGTTGGAACCGGGAGATTTTGTCGTGCTGGATTTCGGCGCCCACTCCGGTGGCTACTGTGCGGACCTTACCCGCACGGTCTGTATAACCACGGCCACCGATAAGCATCATGAGATCTACCAGGCCGTGCTGGAGGCCCAACGCTTAGGGATCGCTGCCGTCGAGGCCAATATCACTGCCTCCCAGGTCGATGCAGCCTGCCGGGATTATATTACTACCCAGGGCTACGGGGAACAGTTCGTCCATGCGACGGGACACGGATTGGGGTTGCAAGTCCATACGCCGCCGCGCCTAGCAAAAGGCAGTTTGGACCTGCTCAAAGACACCATGGTGGTCACTGTTGAGCCGGGCATCTATATTCATGGGTGGGGCGGGGTGCGCATCGAGGATGACATCCTTGTCGGCCCCAATGGCGGCACCCCCCTCAACCATAGCAAAAAAGAGCCGCTATTGGTTCTGGGCTAACTGATCGATCAAGACTAGAGGTGGGGCCGATGCATCCTCCAACTCCTCCGCGGGGGGAGTCCCCTCACCGGCACCGGCTTTCACCGTTGTCGATTCCAGGCGACTTCCATCCTCCGGCGGGGCACTGTCAGCCGTGATATCCCTGATTGCCAGATGGAAGATTTCCAGCCGTTCTTCGAATTCGACCACCGTCAACCCCCCGGACTCCTCCGGTTGCGCGTCCAGGATAACCACTACCGCGGCTTCGTCAGCCAGGAGCTGTTTCAGATGTGCCAGCATGACGGTCAGCTGAATCAGTGCTTCCAACTTGTTGGCTAACCGGCCGCTATCGACTGCTGCAATGTCGAGGAAATCATCCCGGTCGATGACCACCCCACCCAAACCCTTATCGTCATTGGCAGCCACCCTGGAAATATCATTGAGCAACCGGCGCACCAAGGCCATTATATCCTCTTTCCGTGTGAGGGCAGAGGCGGCGGAGTACTGAAGGCGGGACACCTGGATATCCAAACTGGCCTCAAAAGTACGCAGCTGTGTACGGGCTTCGATGGTAATTTCGCGCTCAAAGGTATAGCGCAGGGCGAGGCTGAGCGACTGGGATGCCTCGGCATAATACCCCTCAGCCGAAAGTCGTTCCAACGAGCTGGAGGTAAACTCCAGCTTAAACTCCAATTCCGTTGATGTGGTGGTAACAGATGAGCGGGCAAAATCCAGGTTTTCTTCGGACAGGCGCACGGCTGCCGGGGTCAGGTCGGCGGACACGTTCGGTGCACCTTTGGAGGGGACGGAACCAGTCTTACCACGGGACGAGTGCGTAAGCGGCACTACCATTCCGGGGGAAAGGGAATTCGTTAGGAAACTGTTTACCGGGCTAATCATACTGTAACCATGTACCTTCGGTAATACGTGTATCGGCAGATAGTATTAATTCTTTAAGTATTTTTATCTGAAATGACTTACAGTATAGAAAATCTTGTCAGATACACCGTCCAGGCCGTGGGCCAACTGTTTCACAACCCCGACAATGGATTAAATTGAGGCGTCATGGCAGCTGCTCCTACCGAATTTGATCTGCCCATCTACCAGGATGCCGTGCGCTACGATGCCGAGCACTGGTGGAAGACTGACGACCTTATTTTCTGGCGTGAAATGGCGGAGGAATTTGGTCCCAGGGTATTGGAGCTCGCCGCTGGTACGGGTCGCCTGGGGCTGCATGTCCTCCAGACTCAAGCCACGTATACCGGGGTGGAGATCTCCGAGGGCTTTTCAAGGCGCGCTAGGAGCAAGCTGGAGCCCTTCGGTGGGCGTGCCCGCATCATCCAGGGCGACATCCGACAGATTCATCTGGCTGAAACTTTTGACCTTATCTTTATTGGCTTTAACTCCTTCATGCACCTGCTCACCGATGAAGATGCCCTGGCGACCCTCAGGTGCGTGCGAGAGCACTGCCATTCCACTACCCGGTTCATCATCGACCTCTTCGTCCCCGATGCCCTGGTCCTGACGCGTCCTGAGGACCATCGAATTCAGGCCATGGTCTACCCCGACCCCGAAACGGGCGCCACTATCACGGTCGAAGAAACCAACGACTACGATCCCGAAACCGAGCTCACCAAGGTCCGTTGGTACTATTCCACAACTGGGGAGCGGGATTTTTTAGAGTACGACTTCACCGTCCGCATTTATCACCCTGATACTATGGACCGTCTGATCCATGATGCCGGTCTCAGAATTGTTGAAAAGTGGGGCGATTACCAGCGGACCCGGTTTGGTCCGGATAGCACGCTGCAGATTTATGTGGCCCAGCTCGGCAGCTAGGGGTCATACCAAGGGCCGTACTGGCAGCATCCATGCCTGACACGCGTCCCGCCATCACCACTATCTTTTTCGACATCGGCGGCGTGCTGGTGAATGTAGAAATTCAACCGTTGCTGGAGAAGATTTCCCGGGCGACCGGCCTCAGGCCCGAGATCATCGGCCAGGGCATGGACAGCCGCGCCCTTCATGCTCTGGAGCGGGGAGAAATCACATTCAGGGACTATTACGACACAATCATCACGGCGCTGGGCTGCCGGGAGGCGCTGCCCTATGACGAGTTTCGACGGCTATGGCTAGCGGTTCTGCGGGATGAAACCGAGGTGGCGCGGCACCTGCCGGATGTGAGAAAGCAGGTCAGTGTATGGCTGCTGTCCAACACCAATCACCTGCATCTGGCCCAACTGACGAAAAAATACCGGTTCATGGCCCAGGTGGACGGACGGATCGTATCCAACGAGGTGGGACATCGCAAGCCCGAAACGGAGATCTACCGGACTGCCCTTCAGCACTCATCTACGCAGGCGCAGGGAGCCCTGTTCATCGATGATCGGGAAGATAATGTACTCGCTGCCCGGGCAATGGGCATCCACGCTCACCAGTTTGTTGATTGGCCAAAGCTTCGGGATTGGCTGGGCCAAAACGGCCTAGCTAAGTTGTAGAACCGAAAATGGAAAGCAACAGTCCATGGCGCAATTCGAATCAGGGAGTTCAGCAGGGTGAGCGGCCCTGATCAATCGTCCAGATCACCTGCAAGCATTATCCATGATGTGTAGCGAGGCCCCTTGCCGGGGATGTCCTCGGAGTCGTTGCTGACTCTACCTAGATCAGGAACCGAAAGGCCGCCGGGATCATCCTCACGTCTATCGGAGTACCGTGGATCAGCTCGCCATCAATGTTGATCGGCTCATCTGCCTGGGGTTGGAGGGAAAATTCCTTCACCTGCCGATACTCCAGCAGGGGCGATGTCACGTGGGAGCCATCAAACACCTTGGGCAGGAGGTTGAGGAGTTGGGTACGGGAGGCTTTTCTGACGATGACCAGGTCAATCAGCCCGTCGGAGAGCAGGGCCCGGGGCGCCATAAGCATCCCTTTGCCGGTGTAGCGTGTGTTGCACGCCAGAACAAAGATAAAACTGTCATCGCTCACCTGCCCATCGATGATGAGCCGGGCCGGCCGCCGCTTCCCCTTCAGGACCTCCAGGGCGCTGGCTACCGTATACCGGCTCTCTCCCAGCCAGCGCAGCTTCTCAGAGCGGATCAGGATGTCGGTCACCAGCCCCCACCCGATGACGTTGAAGGCATATTTCACATGGCCATCCATAGAGACCTCAGCCACATCGATAGGCTGAGTCCTGCCAGCGACGATTCGTTTGGCGGCTGTTACAGGGTCCAGGCAATCAAAGTCATGCAGGAATGAGTTGCCGGTGCCGGCGGGGATCAGTGCCAGGGGCAGGTCTGGTTTGTCGGGACGGGAGAGCAAGCCGTTGACCACCTCGTGGAAAGTGCCATCACCCCCTATGGTGCAAAAGCCGTCCACATCCGTCAGATCGACCGACTGGATAATTTCCTGGGCATGACCGGCATACTCGGTTTCATAGATGCTGAGCTCGATGCCCGCCGCATCGAAGATCGGCTGCACTTGGCGCAGGATGGCGGGGCCCTTTTGATCACCCCCGTGGGGATTTACCGTCAAATAGAGTCGTTTGAGTACCACCGAGGCTACTGCCTACCTTGGCGTTTACGGGACCACTGAAGGTCAAGCAGCGGCAAAAGATGCCATTGCTCGCCGAAGGGGTAGTCCCCAAAGGTCAACTTATACCCCAGCAAAAGTTGAAACCGGTCGTTTTTGCGCCATAAAGCCAACCCCTTATGCTCAAAGGCAAAAGGCTGGTCGAAGCCTGGAGTGAGGAAAACATCCATGTCCGCCCCATAGCCCCACCGGCCAAACAACTTCCCCACCAGGTCCAGCCCAAAGTTCACCTGGTAGCCCTGACGATAGGCGGCCATGCGGGGAAAGATGATGGGCAGATCGATGGTGGCCCGCTCATCCAGAGCCCCGGTTTTTGCCACCAGGGCCGCGCCCCCTTTTACGGTCAGCTGCCGGGACGAACCCAGAGTGCGTGTCAACAGCAGCTCCGAGCGGAGGAACAGTATGGCAGGGATGTCCAGGTCCGGGGCGATGAGGCCACCGGTTCCTTCCCGCCTCACCAGGCGCAGGAGCGGGGTGGGATAGTGGAGCTGATGGCGCGTGGCCAGCTGCCACCCCGCCCCATCGCCATGCGCAATCTTCACCGACAGATTGGGAATCACCAGGTTCAGGATCGGGTGGGTGGACCACTCCAGATGGTCGGTCTGCCCGTAGCGCAGGGGCTGAAACAGCCCGATTTCCCACCGTCCTTTCGGAAGGGTATGGGCGGCAGCGGAGCTCCAGGTCGCATTTTCCGCCCGGACAGTGGAAAGGCACACCGCCCATAGCACAACGGCGACCACCACGGGCCGCAAGATGCGCTCGTTCATGGACGGCCCCCTCATGGCAACACCAGCTTGACCGACACGGGGGCGTGATCTGACAGGGCCCGGCCCGCGGATGATATGTCCTGATGGGTGACGGCCGAACCGGGAACCCAGCCGCCCTGACGGTTGGTGAACAGGTAATCCAGCTTGCGCTTAAAGCCCGCTCTGGGATTTGTGCTATGGCTAAAGTAAGCGGAATTGTCCCCCTGGAAGTTCGCCAATGGCACGGCAGGGGAATAGCCCCCCGCCGCCGGGAGTGCATAAAATGCGTTTAACCAGTCCGTTTCGCCGGAGTAATCGTCAGCCTGAAAATCCCCATCTTCACATTTAGAATCTACAAAATTGAACGTCTTATCGGCGTTCGGCGGAATTTCGTTCAGGTCGCCACCGGCGACGAAGAGACCGCCACTACCAGCAATCTTATCCAACTCCTCCTTGAACCGGTCGATGTGCTTCTGCTTGGTGCCATCTTGGGAGAAAGCGGCGGTATGCACGTTCACCACGTGGAAAGCGTTTGCTTCCCCGTATCCCGGTAGGTCCACCGTGGCCTTCAGTATGTTTCTGCGCAGGTAAAAATAACGGGTGAGGGAATCTTGATCGGAGCGCAGGGCGAGGGCGATACGCTCGGCGTTATCCAGGGGCCAGCGGGACAGGATAGCATTACCCGTATTGACCCGCCCCAGACCGTTGGACGGCACATACTGGGACTGCCACATGGAGGCAAAGACGCCGTAGTTCAGATCGGTGTGATCCAGGATGTATTGGAGTTGATCCAGGTAGACGCTGCGCTTGGAATCCACATCTACCTCCTGGAGCAGAAGGATGTCGGGGTCCACCTGGTTTACCTTCGCCACCACCCCCTCCAGGTTGTCGAGCACCTCATCCTCGGTCATCAGGACCCGGTCGCCCCAGCAGTCGAACCAGAAATCGATATCGCCGCCGCCGAACTTGATGTTCCAGGTCATGATGAGCAGGGTATCTACCGCGCCTGGGACAGCTCCAATAGAAGAGGCCCGGTAGTCAACGGCAGTCTCGATATCATCAAAGGTTGTGACCAGGGGTTGGCACCCCAGTTGGAGGAGGAAAAGGGCCACAAGCAGGTGGCAGCGAAACCAAAAGGACATCATCATGCTCCTCATGTAGGTAACTCCCGATTAAAGGACGCGGGTCCAGCAAACCAGAAGCCAACGGAATAAAAGCCGATAGGCCCCAAATGGGTACAATACCCCGGTATACTACAATCTCGGGGGATGGGTACCGGCGCTATTTAGCCAATATAAGGGCAAAATGCAAGAAAATGTAGCTCGACCCCGCTACGGGAAGGAGCGGCAGGGCAAAGAATATGCCCGGAAAGGGCCGGGCATCTCCCGCGCCGAATGCATTAACTTCCGGGCATGTTTTCAGGCGCGTCGTGAAAAGTGTGATCACCCTCGATAATTTTAAAACCCTGGACATCCGGGTGGGAACGGTTCGGGAGGCCGGCCCCGCGCCGGATGCCTGTCTGCCTGGGAAACAGATCGGCAAATATAAAGGCCCGGTCCTGATGTTGGGCGCGTATGCGGGCGGTGGGGCTGTACGTCTCCTGGCACCCGATAGGCCCATCAGCAACGGAACCCGCCTCAAGTGATCCAGGCAGTTATATTCGATATGGACGGGGTGGTTATCGATTCGGAGCCCCTATATCAGGAAGCGGAGGAACGGCTTTTCAGGGAATATGGAGTCACGATCCCGGCCGAAGACTGGAACATTCTAAGGGGGGGAACCGAAGAGCATTTCTACCAGGTGGCCCAGGAGCGCTACGGCATTGCCGAACCCCTGGATGCGCTACAGGTAAAAGGGCGGCAGTATGTGATGTCGGTTTTTTCCAAGAAGCTCGATTTCCACCACGGGTTCCAAGAAATAATCAGCACGCTGCAGGAGCACTTCCGCCTGGGTCTGGTCACCTCCACAGCCAGGGACTTGTTCCAGTGGATTGATGATAAACTGGGGATCAGCCGCTATTTTCCAGAAGTCATTACGGCAGGCATGACGGCCAACAGCAAGCCCCACCCGGAGCCCTATCTTGAAATGATGCGCCGCCTCGAGGTAAGTCCTACTCAGACGGCGGTAGTGGAGGACTCCATCACCGGCATCCAGTCGGCCCTGGCGGCCGGGGCATGGACTATTGCCCTGACCGGTTCAATATCTTTGGAGGATCTCCCCTCGACCCACCGGGTGATTCATTCCCTTAAGGAACTATCTCCGGAATTTTTTGAAAATCTCACCTCGGCCCCGCAATCATAGCAGGTGCCCAGGTATCGATTCCCAGCCAGCCAAGAGAATCCGTCTGACCCCCCTAAGCAAGGACACTGTGGACCAGCTCGTACAGTGGCGTTCACAGCCCGAAGCCCAGCAGAATCAACCCATCAGCGCCCTCAACCGGGACCAGCTCCTCCGCTTTATCGAACAAAGAAAATCCAGTGATCCAGCCGGTCTGGAAGACAGTGAGTACATTTTGATCATTGAAGACGAGGACAACGGCGAGGGCGTCGGGTGGCTCACCTTGGAGATTACCTCGCGATTGCACGGACTGGCCCGTATCGGTTACACCATCGACAGGGAGCGGTGGGGACAGGGCTATGCCACAGCCGCAGTGGAGGCCATCGTCCATTGGCTCTTCACCGATACCGTCATCCAACGGGTCGAGGCCGACTGCTCTATCGATAACCCAGCTTCCAAACGGGTGCTCGAGAAATGCGGGTTCGAGCAGGTAGGGATCAAGCACAGCTATCTGGTGATCCATGGTAAACGAGTGGACCATTACTACTTTGAACGACTCAGGGAGAATGATACCGGTGCCTGAGGTCTACGATGACGCCCTGAAAAGCCTCACCGGTACCGCACTCGAATATGGTGACGGGGCATCCAATCTCGGCCCAGTGGTGGCCGATGCGCTCATTGCGATGCATCGAGCCCCCGCCGTTTTACCCTGGGTCCAAGGCTACCGGCACAGCCTGGAGGAGCCTCCTCCATTATTACGGACTATCACCCGAAATGATTGGCAGGCAGCCAGGGGTGACCAGCTGCGTTCCGGTGACTGGGTGGCGTTCTTTCGCCGGGAGTTGAGTCAGGCGGCCTGGCCCTTGGTCCTCAACGATTGGTTGCCTCGCCTTGCCCCAGGACTTTCAGGGGCGGGAGGACAGGGGTTGATCCGCACGGCTTATGCTCTACACCAATTAGCTGCCGATGAGACCCCTGCCCGGGTGCTGGAGTTAGCGGAAGGGTTGGGTTATTGGGCATCTAGTTATATGAAGTTACCCGGTATTCTCGGGAGCATAACGACCGGCACACTGGCCCCGGCTGAAGCACTGTCCCGTATTAAGTGGCAGCACAAGGGCCAACCTCCCCGGTTCAAGGTTATCGGCGACGGCTTGCAGGGGCTCAAGGGCTTCCCTTCCTTCACCGGCGTCATCAACCTGGTCACGATTCCGGCCGAACCGGAGGTTCTGATCTCCCGTACCACGGAAGTTTTTGCCCGGGTAATCCTGGCCCACGGCCACGAACCCGATTGCCTGCTCCCCTTCATTCAGGCGGTAACCGTCTCCAGCGCCCTGCGCTATATCATTCCCCACCTGGAAAGGGACCCGATCCTGACCTTCCTCCGTTACGGCTGGCAGTTTGCCGGAGCCATGTACACCATCTACGGCCAGGCCAATCCCGTTAGCGATTTTGATCCGCCGAATGATAACCTGGACAGCCTCATCGACCGAGCCATCGCTACGAAAAACGAACACGCCATCATCTTCACCGAAGTGTGCCTGCGGGAATACCTCCAATTACCCAAGCCGGTTTACCTGGCAGCCGCCTGGCACGCCGTGGAGCGCCTCGCACCGCCCGACCAGGATGATGCCGAATAACGACGCCAACGGGTAGAACGACCCCATGCGGGACCTGATCCAATAATGGCCGCCAGGCTAATTTCCTATAGAGAACGACACCTGTTTACCGACCACCCCTATCACCAAAGGAATTGTTCTATGAAATTCACTCTGCGATCAATGGCCCGAGCGACCAGCTGGCTGGTCGTACTGATCACGATGACGATGCCTGGTCTGGCGCAGGATCGGGGCTTCAGCAATGAGCGCTCCACCCGCCACTACACCCGCAGCCGCACCTTCGACGTCCAGCACCTGAAGTTGGACCTGT
>JADFNF010000067.1 GCA_022563485.1 Fidelibacterota bacterium
GGGCAATTTCTCGAGGGAAAATTTGTATATGAAAGGTGAACAGGAAAGAAGTTTTCATGATTCAATTTCATCTCGCACTGAGGTACGCAGGTCTATTCGGGTTATGAGCCCAAAGTAATGCCGCCTAACCTATTGTTAAATAACAGACTCTAAAATCAGTGGGGCCAATTTAGGCTCCTTTTGCATATGTGGCAAAATCGGGCCATCTCAGGTAACTGGAGGCTGGGGTTCGGGTTGGGGCAACCACTACCCACATAGGTAGTTTGTAGCTACCCGAAAGGGTAGAAGTTCAAAAGGGGAGCCTAGCCATTGCCTGATGGAGTCTTAAGTGGGCGGACGAATCAGTCGCTGTTCCAAGGCTTCGGCAACCGCCTCGCCCCGGCTCGAGACTTGCAGCTTTTCGTAGATTTGACGTATATGATACCGCACACCGTGAACCGAGAGAAACATAACCTTGGCGATGGCGGCGTATGACTTGCCTTGGCCCAGGTGATTAAGCACCTCCAAATCCTGCTCTGACAGTTCATTTTGACGTGGCAGGTAGCGTGACTTGGGATGGAAGTAGTCGATAACCCGGCGAGCCACATTGGGCGTCATAGGTGATCCACCGGCGACCGCCTCCCTGATTGCCCCGGCCAAATCGAGAGCCGACGACATCTTGACAAGATACCCTATGGCGCCTGCACAGATGGCATCGAACAGATGCTGGTCATCTTCATGCATGGTGACCATGATGATAATGGCCTGGGGGCGCAATGAAAGGATGAGCGGGATCGCCTCTATACCGGACTTTCCTGGCAGTTCAATGTCCAGTAAAATAACGTCAGCCACGTGGAGGACCGGTGAAGCCAGTAGCTGTTCGCACGAGGAATAGTCACCTGCCACCGCGATATCCGGTTCCAGTTTCAGGGTCGTTACCCAGCCCTCCCGGAGGATCCGGTTATCCTCAACAAGTACGACCGACAAAGGACTCCGATCTAATTCGTCCTTAACCATACCACTATGTTACCGCCAGTGTGGGAATTGCATACTACCCGAGTGGGTAGTAATGGAGATGATCAAACAGAAAATTTCAAGGACCACTGCGTCCCTTCACCAGGTGCAGAATCAAGTTGAGCCGTGCCGCCTAATTTGGCGGCTCGCTTGTAGATATTTTCGATGCCATAGGTGTTGGTTGAGCTTAGCTGATCAAAACCTGTTCCCCGGTCCTGCACCCGCAGCACCACGGTATGCATGGACTTGCTTCTGGCCGCTTACTTTATGATCCTGAAATCAGAAAATTTTGATTATCCCCTAACGCTGCATCTCCTCGAATCCCCCAAAAAAGTGTGCCATAACTGTGCTATTTTTTTGCCTAACAGGGTCTAAAACTGTCTAAATATGTCCAATTCTTACCTCAGCATTGTGGCTCCAATGAGTGCCGAACCAGCAATTTGGATTGCCTTTTTCACGACGGTAGAATAACTTCACCCGCCCCAATTTTAGGGCTGTGGCGCCATTAGCTCAATTGGTAGAGCAGCGGACTCTTAATCCGAAGGTTGAAGGTTCGATTCCCTCATGGCGCACGCCTTTATCCCTGTTGGGAACCCGATCTTATCATCTGAGATCGTGGCCCTACAATTTGCCAAACTCTCGCAGAGAACCGCACTCAAAGCCGGATACCGAACCGGATACGCTTATATCTAAACCAATGGCTCAAGAGAAAGCCGTCCTTTAGAGGTGAGCGGGTGTCAACGGTGTAATAGTTGAGCATTGGTCTTGCAGTTCACCGCCTTTCCCTCGTGAAATACAATAGGGGACCGGAAAACGAGGTAAGAATTGCCCCATGGCGACCCATGGTGATTAGTCTGGTGCAGGCTGAAAAGTCATCAGCGATGGCTAATCAAGCAGTGAAAACTGTATGAAGGCGTGATCTAAGTCTTGGAAACGCCGAATGTGTCTCTTAGTTTTTAGCCCCAAATGTCCTAAAGGGTCTGTTCCGATACCCCTTGTGGAAGATCTGTCAATCTGCTAACCCTTGAAACTACGAGGTAATAAGGTGAAACAGGAATCGATAAAGTCAGATAGCAAACCTGAAGGCAAATTGTCCAGGAGCCGATTCATTAAAATGGCTGGAACTACGGCAGCGGCGTTTAGCGTGGTTCCCCGATACGTTTTGGGCGGCCCCGGTTACACACCACCCAGCGACAAATTAAACGTGGCCATGATAGGTGCGGGTGGCCAGGGTATGCAGAACCTGAGGAATCTGCTTAGGGAGCAGGATGTACAGATTATCGCAATTGCCGATGTCGCTGAGGAATCGGACTACAGCCAGTCTTACCATGAGGTGCCTGGCGGCCGGGGCCCTGGATACAAGCGGGTGATTGATGCTTACCAGGCTGACCCGGCGCGCAAAGACTGGCCCGGTTGCCAGATCTATATTGACTTTCGCAAGATGCTGGACAAGGAGAGCGGCATTGACGCCGTGGTTGTGGCGATTCCGGACCATTCCCACGCCGTGGCTGTGCTCGCCGCCATTCACCGGGGGAAACACGTATATTGCGAGAAACCTCTGGCCAGGACAATCCAGGAAGTGAGAGTGATGACCGAGGCAGCGCGGGAAGCCGGCGTGACGACTCAAATGGGCATTCAGGGGCATGGCGATGAAGGGCTGCGGTTAACCTATGAGTGGATTCGAGATGGGGCTATCGGCGATGTGACCGAAGTACATGTTTTCAGCGCTGGTCCCAATACATCTTCCTGCCGTGAGATTGATGAAGGGCAGCGTTACCCGGTACCCAAGGGCTTTGACTGGGACCTCTGGCAAGGGCCGGTTAAAAAGCGTCCATACACCCCATATTATGCACCCTTACGATGGCGTGACTTCTGGGTCTATGGTACCGGTAGAATCGGCGATATGGGTTGCCATAACATGGATCCGGCATTCTTTGCTCTCGATCTAGGCTACCCGGAGTGGGTGCAGGCCCGAGCTGCCTGGGGCGATAGAGACAAGCGACCCTATGCCTCAACGGTGTACTACCAATTCCCGGCCCGCGGAAAAATGCCACCTGTTAAAATGACCTGGTATTGTGGCCTCATGCCACCTCGCCCGGATGACCTGGAGCCGGGTCGCGATCTGGCCCAGGCCTACGGCAACGGCATTTTGTTTGTTGGCACCAAAGGAAAGATGATGGGCGAGGGATGGGCCGGTACGCCGCGCATCATTCCAGAGGAAAAGATGAAGGCCTATAAGCTCCCGCCAAAAACTCTGCCAAGAGTTGGCGGTATCTACCGCGATTGGATTGACTCAATTCGCGTTGGTAAGCAGGCCAGCGCCGGTTTTGAATATTCCGGGCCAATGACGGAAGTTATCCTAATGGGAAACGTTGCCATGCGCACCGATCAGAAACTCACCTTCGACGGCCCTAAAATGGAGGCGACCAATTTCCCCGATGCGGAGCAATATATCAAGGCCGAGTACCACAACGGCTGGAAGCTCGAGTAGCCCTCCGTGGGGAAACCTATTATCAGACAGAGCCAGACGAAAGACATGTGCAAGATGATACACAGGCTTTTAAGTTGCTTTCTGGTGAGTATGGTGAATCACCATGGCGGGATGCTCCGGTTCGGCTGATGGGGAGTGGATTGCTCTACTTGATGGCAGGACACTCGAGGGTTGGTCTGTTCATAGCAGCATCGCAAATTATCGAGTGGAAGTTGGGGCAATAGTAGGCGTGTCAGTGCCCCGCTGACACCGCATTAGGACCTTGGAATGAGCGAATTGGAAGTTAAATTTCTCTCAACGATTCGTGGGAATAGAATTATGGAAAGCCCCATCAGCGCTGAGACAAACGAGAATCGGTTTTGCGCGGCCCTCGAGGCCATCAACCGGGAAAATGCCGCCGATCCCCGGCAACAATCGAACGAGCAGGGCACCTTTCCCGTCGAAGCGCTTTACTCCGAGCGGATGACGGCGTGGGTGCGCCGGCTCTCACAGCATCCAACAGTCGAACTCCTGCTGGCCGCCCGGGCCATGCACATCTGCCGGTGGATGATCCCCCGTGATCAATATCCCAAGGATCGGCGAGGATATCGCCGGTGGCGCACCGAATTGCAGGCATTTCATGCCCGGAAGGCTGGCGACATTCTTCGCGATGTGGGCTATGCTGCTGAGGTGATCGGGCGGGTTTCCGATCTGATTATGAAAACTAACTTCCCCCGCGATCCGGAAAGCCAGACCTTGGAAGACGCCACAACCCTTATTTTTCTGGAATACCAGTTCGCCGATTTGTCCCGCAACACCGAAGAGAACAAAATGATCAGGGTGCTGCAGAAGACTTGGGCCAAGATGTCTCCGCGCGCCCATGATTATGCCCTCAATCTCAACTTGGGAACGGCAGAGCAAGCCCTGATCCATAAAGCTTTGGAAACAACTTAATTGAGGGTTCCGGATCGGAACAATGCGGACCAAAGTGGACTAAATGATATGTGACACTGTCGCTCGGTTGGATAAGAACCGGAGGAATCTTGATGGAGACGGTGCTGCTGAAGTAGCATGATAGATCATGCCATCCATCATCCCGTTCATAATCCCACTGTGGGCGAGGTTAAATGCGGAGGTGGGGCTGCAGTAGGGCGCACTACACAAGCACGTAAAGTCCCCCGAATGATTGCAGGGGCCTGTTCGATTTGGAACCGTCGAGTAGGGTGTTGCTGAACGTCGTGTTGTTCGCAATAGCAGATCAGCTCTAATGTCCGCACGGAAAACGCCGATAAGGAGTTTAGGTCACCGACTGTTTTATTACGTAGGGTAAGGAGGAGCCATGGCAATCGAGTTTCACCCCGACGTTGTATCTGCCAAACTTCAGCAGATTGCGTCCACCAGGAAAGCAAAATCACCCCAGAGCAACAGCCCTGACGCAAAAGCCGCCCTGGCCGCGACAGGCCAATTTGCCCTGATGGAGTTCTATAACCTCCACGGCCTAATGCAGCCCTCAAAAGGCGGATCAGGCACCCTTCTGGATGCATTTTTGGAGACCAAAAAAGTCATCCAGGAGCAGCTGACCCTGCTCATCGGCACCAATGTTACCGCCACTCCCAAATTGGGTGAAGATGCTGCCGCTGCTCCGGAAGGGATCCCTGAATTCCTGAATAGGGGCAATACCGCGCAAAGGATATTCTCCATTGCTCTGTTGGGCTACCAGGAAGGCGGTGACCGGAAGGCATTCGCGGATAAGGCCATGACGATGGTCATCCAAGCCTACAACGAGACCGGTGCTGTGCCGCTAGCCCTAGACACCCAGCAGGCGGTACTGGATGCCCTGGAGCAGTTTAAGGGCGGTGCCGCTCTGAGCGAGATTTCTTTCGAGTAGGTACAATCTGCTCTAAAATATCTAGACAATACTCAGTCAAACTTCCCGCCACCCCACCCTGAATACATGGGCAGTTTCGCCCGGGTGACTCCATTCAGATGGTGCAGCAGAATCTGCGGAGAGGCTAGTATTCACCACATAAGCTACTGTAGGGTGTCAGAGTAGCGTGGGCCACTAGGAAGCTATTGCGAAAAGATATTTTTGTGAAGTTGAACCATTTAGCAGTGGAATCTGGAAGATGGTTGAGAGGAAGTCTGGAGCAGTCGTCCGGACCATCTGATGGTAAAACGGCCGGAAGTATTCTGCTGAAGAACAGGTAAGCCTTGGAGTAGAAGGGTGGCTGAGCGAAGAGAGCATCTCGACCATCTGCCGCAGGCGAATCCCGCCACCGCTATAGACACCCGCCAGCGGGAGTAGTTGGCCAGAGCTGAGAGCCTCATTGGGTCACCGCGGCTGAGCACTACCGGTATCTTCTAATGAACCTAGAGTTTGCCACCGATTGCCGGCTGAAATTATTACCTTACGGCAGTCATTCCAGGATAATTACCGAGCATGAATCGCCCCCGCATTTATATGGACTATCACGCCACCACGCCTGTTGACCCGCGGGTCTTCAAAGCTATGGAGCCCTATTTCAGTGAGCTATATGGTAACCCGGCCAGCAAGAACCACAGCTTCGGGCGGGAGGCCCGGGACGCAGTCGAAAAGGCCCGTGAACAGATTGCCACACTCATCGGTGCAAAACCTCGGGAGATCATCTTCACCAGCGGGGCCACCGAATCGAATAACCTGGCCCTTAAGGGCGTTGCCCGCGTGCTGGGCCGAACATCTGCATCGGCCAAAAAGCACATAGTTACCGTTGCCACAGAGCACAGGGCGGTTCTGGATCCGTGCGAGGTCTTGGCCAGGGAAGGGTTTGAGGTCACCTACCTTGGCGTGCGGGCCGATGGCCTCATTGACCTGGCCGAGTTGGCAGCAGCCATCACTGACCGCACTTTCCTGGTTAGCGTGATGCAGGCCAATAACGAGATTGGCGTCATCCAAAAGCTGGAGGAGATCGGGGCCTATTGCCGCGACCGGGGCGTGGTTTTCCATGTAGACGGCGCCCAGGCGGTGGGCAAAATTCCGGTGGATGTAGGTGCCATGGGTATCGATTTGCTCTCCATCTCTGGCCACAAACTCTATGCGCCCAAAGGTATCGGCGCCCTGTACGTGCGCAGCGGTCAGCCCCGGCTAACGCTGCAATCACAAATGGACGGCGGGGGTCATGAACAGGGGCTGCGCTCCGGAACCTTGCCTACCCCGCTCATCGTCGCCCTGGGGGTCGCCTGCGATATCTGCCAGACAGAGATGGACGCCGAGGCAGATACTGTCGGCGCGCTGAGGGATCAATTACTGCATGGTATCCTTGAGGCCGTGGACGGCGTGCAGGTTAACGGGAGCCTTGAGCAGCGCCTCCCCGGCAATCTCAATCTATGTTTTGGCGGTATCGAGGCCGAGTCCCTCCTGCAGAAGGTCCCGGACATTGCCCTCAGCACCGGCTCAGCCTGCACCACAGCGAACCTCCAGCCGTCCCATGTGCTGAAGGCGCTGGGGTTAGGGCACGAGGCGGCCCTGTCATCGGTACGCTTCGGTTTGGGGCGCTATACGACGGGGGAGGAAATTGAGCTGGTCATCAGCCAGGTGGTCGAGGCCGTCAAGGAGCTGCGGGAAAAATCCCTGCTGTCAAATTTTTCATGACCCTCTCTCGACTGTTCAGGAAAGCAGAACCTAACCCCGCCCCAATCTGAAACACGAAACTGCGCATGGCGCCGCGATGGATGATATTCTCAAAAAGCGATCCGTCGCTCAGGTAAAAGCCGGGCCCATCACGGCCCGCTCATTCACCACGATCAGGTTATACAGGAGCACAGCCATGAACACGAAAATCGTGATATGCTAGATTTTCGCAAGTTGGTAGAGATCACTCTTTTCAAGCTTCTTCCAGAAGGTATTTACGGGGGTCCGCCTCGAAAGAATCAAGACAGCCCAACGAACAGAAGTGATAGGTTGTGCCTTCAAATTCAGACGATCCGGCAGCGGTCCGGGGATCGATGATCATTTCGCAGACCGGGTCCTTTACCTTTTCCGTCGCCTCGCTGGCCAATGGGGCCGGTCCTGCTGCGCCAATGCCCTTGGTGCGGGCCTCCTGAATAATTTCGGCCAGTACGCTCACAGCAATTTCGCCGGGTGTCACTGCCTTGATGTCGAGACCTGCCGGAACCTTAATCTTTGCCAGGGCATCGCCGGAAAGGCCGTGCTTCTCGAGTCCAGCGAACAGGCTCGTCGCCTTGGTCCGGCTGGTGACCATGGTCACATAGCCGGCGCCGGAGGTGAGTGCCGCCTTAATGGCCTGTTCATCGCCATTACCCTGGGTCGCGATAACGGCGATTGACGGCCCGGTACCCTCGACCGGCGGTGCCTCAAAATTGCCGCGCACCCGCACACTGGAGGGTAGCTTTAAAGCCTCAGCACCGGGGGCAAAAACGGTAATTTCATAGTCCAATATGGCAGCCAAACCGGCAAGCGCTTCTGCCGCCGGTCCCGCGCCGAAAATGAGCAGCGTCATTTTGGGCAATACAGGTTCGATATACACCTCCAAGGTTCCCCCGCTTTCGCAACGCATGGCCACCTGTTTGACTGAGTGATTCGCCGACGGTTCGACATCAGGGCTCAGCCGGATCAGCCGCCCCGCACCGACTTGGATGCAGTCCAGTGCTTCCTCAATGATGACTGCCTGGGTGCAGCCGCCACCAATCCAGCCATACAAATTACCCTGGGCGTTGATGATCGCCTTGGCGCCGGGTTTAGCCGAAGTAGGGGCTACGGCATCCACCACCGTGGCGATGGCGAAGGGAGTGCCTTTAGCGCGCAGCTCCGCTGCCTTTTCCAGCCAATGACTCACGGGTTTATCTCGATCTCGCTCCCGGCGGGGAGCCGTTCTCTCTATCTATGCAGAGTCGTCAGGCTCTGTCGATAAGAGGCCGATTTTCTGCTTGGCGCGGTCCACGGTGCGGCTTAAGGCTCCCTTTAACGCGGTGGCTGCGATCGACATCCCGGCCACCGGTTTGGCTGCCTGTACCGGTGATTCGCCGTTCCCCTCCAACCGGTTACGGAGGCACAGGGTGAACTGATCGAACATTTGGTTGGAGACGTCTTCGATCATCCGCGAGCCAAACTGGGCCAGCATCCCTGAGATTGTCACCGTCGAATCGCCCTGTACCTCGGTGGTACCGGCGTCCATGCTGGTGAGGGTACCGGTGAGCTCCATCGTGGCACCCCCCTTGCCCCTGGTATCCTGGCCTTTACCCACCAGCCTGAGGCGATGATTTTCCGCATCCAGATCGGCCACCGCCACTTCGCCCTTGTAGCTCGATTTGATGGGGCCCACCCTGATAGAGATGGTCACAGCAAACCGGTTCTCCCCCAGTGCATCAGTGAGTTCGGCACCGGGAACGCAGGTTACCACCTGCTCGATGTTGGACATGAAGTCCCACACCTGGTCCACGGGGGCCTGGACCAGGAACGATTTGGACATCGCTACCTGCACGGTATTATACCCCCTCCACGTTGTTTAATTGCCGCTCTCCTGAATCGCCCGCCAGACCTTTTCCGGGGTGATGGGGATCTCCAAATGGCGCACACCGAGATGGGACAGGGCGTCCACCACCGCATTGACTATCGCAGCCGGTGCTCCCACGGTGGCCGATTCACCCACCCCTTTGGCGCCCAACGGGTGATGGGGTGAGGGTGTGGTGGTCTTGGCGGTCTCCCACTTCGGGGTTTCCATCGCGGTCGGTACCAGGTATTCCATGAAGCTGCCACCCCACATATTCCCCTCGGCGTCGTAAGATATCTCCTCCATCAGGGCCGGCGCCATACCCATGGTGAGCCCGCCGTGAATCTGGCCTTCCACGATCATCGGATTGATGATATTTCCGCAGTCGTCCACAGCCATAAAACGGCGAATCTTCACCTCCCCGGTTCCCCTATCAATATCGACCACGCAGATGTAGCTGCCGAAGGGGAAGGTCAAGTTCGGTGGATCGTAATAAGAGACCGCCTCCAGGCCGGCCTCCATCCCCTGGGGATGGTTGGTGTAGGCGGCAAAGGCGATGTCCTGGATGGTGGAGACCTTGTCGGGTACTCCCTTGACAGAGAATTTACCCGGCTCCCATTCAAGATCGTCCTCACTCACCTCCAGTAGATGGGCCGCAATCTTGCGGGCCTTGTCCAGAATCTTCCGGCTGGCCATGGCCGTGGCTGCGCCAGCGACCGGGGTACTCCGGCTGGCGTAGGTGCCCAGTCCATAGGGGGCCGTATCAGTGTCGCCATGCTCGACCTTGATGTGGTCCACCGGGATGCCGAGCTCTTCGGCCACGATCTGGGCAAAAGTGGTTTCATGGCCCTGACCCTGGCTCTGTACACCGATGCGGACGAGGGCCTTGCCGGTGGGATGGATGCGGATCTCGGCGCTGTCAAACATCTTCAGCCCCAGGATGTCGAAGTCCTTCGAGGGCCCGGCGCCGACTACCTCCGTAAAACTGCAGATGCCGATGCCCATCAACTCGCCCTTCTCCCGCTTTTCCTTCTGCTCCTTCAGCAAGTCCTGGTAGCCGATTTTCTCCATGGCCAGTTCAAGAGCGCCGGCGTAATTGCCGCTGTCATACTCCCAGCCCAATACCGATTTATAGGGGAACGCTTCGGGAGGAATAAAATTCTTCAAGCGCAGCTGCGCCGGATCCATCCCCAGATCGTCGGCCAGAATGTCGACCAGCCGCTCAATGGCGTGGACCGCCTCGGTCACCCGGAACGAACAACGGTAG
>JADFNF010000239.1 GCA_022563485.1 Fidelibacterota bacterium
GTTCATGGCCGCGAACCTCTCATCGGAAATGAACAACCCGAACCGGGTCACCATCCTGATCGCGGAAGCCCAGGAGATGGACCTGGAGGTGCTGCCGCCGGATGTGAACCACTCGGAAAAGAATTTTCGCGTCGACTCCCAGGGCCGCATCGTCTTCGGCCTCAACGCCATCAAGCACGTGGGACAAAAGGCGGCCGATCATATCGCAGAACACAGGTTGAACAGTACCGGCTGGACCACCCTGGCCGATTTTATCTTGGCCATCGATCAACGTATCGTGAATCGCAAGGCCATGGAGTGCCTGATCAAATCGGGGGCCTGCACCAGCCTGGAAGGCACCCGGCACCAGCAGTACGCCGGTCTGGATGAGCTGATAAAATATGCCCAAGGGGTGCAAGCCGACGCCGATTCCAACCAGGAAAGCCTGTTCGGTGGCGCCAATGATCTTGCCGTTGCCCCTCCACCGCCCCTTCCCCAGGTGCCGCCTTGGAGTGACCAGGAATATTTCGAAATGGAGAAAGAGCTCACCGGCTATTTCCTGTCGGGCCACCCCCTCAAGGCCTTTGAGGAGGACCTCCAGGAGTTCTCCAATTACGATTTCATCGACCCTCAGCAGGCCCTCAAACTGGAGCAGTTGCGACTCGGTGGCATGGTCACACAATTGAAAAACCACTCCACCAAACAGGGCCTGCCCATGGCCTTCTTTACCCTTGAGGGCTTGCTGGGCAGGGTGGAGGTGGTGGTCTTTTCCGACCTGTATTCCCGTGTGGGGCAGCTGCTAACCAAGGATGCAAAAGTCTTTGTCAGTGGGCATCCGGCGACCCGAAGCATGCCCCAGGGGAATGGTCAAAACGGCAACAATAACCAGGAGCCGGGAGGGGAGATCAAAATATTGGCCGAGGATATCCTGCCCCTGGAAGAGGTCCGTCAGCGACTGGCCAAACGGGTCAATATCCGGCTCAGGATGAGCCAGTTAAGCCCGGAGCTCACCAAGGCGCTGCACACCCTGGCTTACCATCACCGGGGGACCAGCGAACTGAATTTTCACGTGGCTGAGGATGAACCATCCGGGGGCCGGGCCAATGGCGCCATCCGCAGGGTTCGTTCCACCAACATGCGGATCAATCCATCGGCTGATGTATGGCCAAATTGCGTGACCTGGTGGGGCAGAAGAATGTGTGGGTGAGCAGCTAGGTGCCCCCCATCACCACCAACACCCTCTTCTACGGCGATAACCTCCCCATCCTGCGGGACTACATCGACGATGAGAGCGTGGACCTGATCTACCTCGATCCACCCTTCAACTCGAACCGCTCGTACAACGTCCTGTTCAAGGACGAGACCGGGCAGGAGGCTGAAGCCCAGATCACGGCCTTCGAGGACACCTGGCACTGGAACGCCCACACTGAGCAGGTCTACTACGATCTGGTCACGCTAGGAGACCCGCAGGTCTCCAGCATGATTGGCGCATTGCGGGAGTCCATCGGCTCGAATCAGATGATGGCCTATCTAGTCATGATGGCAGCCAGATTATCAGAATTACGCCGGACGCTTAACCCTACAGGAAGCCTATTCCTCCATTGTGATCCGACCGCAAGCCATTACCTAAAAATTGTTCTGGACACAATCTTTGGGACAGGTATGTTTGTAAATGAGATCGTATGGAAAAGAGCGAGTACCATAAAAGGTAATGCGGGTCAAGGAAGTAAGATGTTTGGCCCAAATACGGACAGCATCTTATTTTACCGCAAAACAAGTCGTGGGTTTTTTAATCCTGTTTTTCGCCCTTACAGTGAAGAATACCTTTCGAAATTCTATAAATATACCGATCCTGACGGTAGACGTTATCGTCTTATTAGCATGATTGGTCCAGGTGGTGCAGCAAAGGGAAATCCACAATATGAAGTGATGGGCATTACACGCTTCTGGCGATATTCTAGAAAAAAAATGGAAGAGTTAATCGCGACTGGGCTTGTCGTCCAATCTAAGCCTGGGACAGTTCCGGTTCGAAAGCAATATCTTGATAAAGGAAAGGGCGTTGCCGCCCAATCATTATGGGATGATATTGAAGCACTAGGGCCTTCAGCAGCGGAACGTCTCGGTTATCCAACTCAAAAACCCGTCGCACTATTAGAGCGCATTATCAGCGCCAGCAGTAACCTTGGAGACGTAGTCCTCGACCCCTTC
>JADFNF010000240.1 GCA_022563485.1 Fidelibacterota bacterium
AGCAGCCTTGACCAAGGCCCAGCGATCTTTCCCCCTGCAGGCGTTCCCGTTAGGGCTGCTCGGGCTGCGGTTGTGTCGCAACTTCCAATACCTGGGTCAGGTTTGCAGGGGGATCTCTTCGCCTGCCAAACCGGCTCCGGTTCCCATTCACCATTTTCACCAACCACAGTTAACGGAGATGTATCATGAGAGCTAAATCCATGTGCAGATATATCCTGGCGCCTCTGCTGGTATTAAGCGCAGCAGCGGCCCAGGAGCTGGAGAATATCACTGTGCTGCCCTTTGAGGGGTGGACCGGCAATGTGAGCGCAGCCCGGGAGTACCAGAACGCCCTGACCGACAAGATCGCCACCAAGATCATCCAGTCCCACCGCTTCAACGTCATCGACAGGTCCCATCTGGACAAGGTGCTTACCGAGCAGGATCTGCAACTCACCGGCCTCATTGATGAGGCTACAGTAGTGCAGATGGGCAAGGTACTGGGAGTGCACAAGCTCATAGTAGGCAGGTTCACCCGTAACAGCACGGAGCATCACTCGGCTGAGTACTCCAGTGGCCGGAAAATCTCCGATGCCTATTACTCAGCTGTGGTACAGACGACTATCAAGCTGCTGGATGTACAGAGTGGCCGGTACCTGGAAGCCGCTGAGGCCGAAGGCACCGGCCAGGGCTCGGACCGGCGCAATGCCTTGCTCAACGCTTTGGATGAAGTAGCCGAGGCGGTAATGAGGGCTTTCGAGCAGTACTTTGCCATCCAGGCTCATATCACGGCGGTGGATAAGGCCATGGTAACCATCGACCGGGGCTCTATCGTTGGAGTTCAGGAGGGCATGGATTTCCTGGTCTTCCATGTTCCCGGAGTGGAAGACTGGATACGGCCTGAAACTTCCGCCAGCGATCAATCCATCGGCGTCATCCGCATCGTCTCCGCCCAGAGCCAGACCAGCCGGGGCCGGATCATGGTCGGCTACGATAAGATCAAGGCCGGGCACCTGGTGCGGGAGTCCAAGGAAGAGATCACCACCGCGGCCATGGTCTTAGACAAGACCGGCAGCACGGTGATCATCAATGCCGGACTCGATCTGGGCATCAAAGCCGGCATGACCTTCGACGTGGTTACCAGTGGCCGGGAGATCACCGACCCGGCGACTGGGGAGGTATTCCGTGCCTCGCCCGTCAATGTGGGCGTGATCTATATTACCAAACCGGGAGCCCGCTCCTCCGAGGCCAAGATCATTAAGGGCCAGAAGAAGGTGGACACCGGTATGTGGATCCTGGAACGGGAAACTGCCACGGTAAGTGTTTCGGCCAGCCTCTCGGCAGGGCTGCTCAGCGCCGCCTTTGAGCCCAACCAGGTCGTGGACACCTTTATAGTGGAGAATAAGTATACCGGCAGCCACGAGGTGGCCGTTGATTATTCCGCTTACGAGGATATCACCAGCGGCATTGTCGTGCAACTGGCCGGCATGCGCCGGGACCTGGTGCGGGGATACTCTGTGGGATTCGCCTTCAACTGGTTCCGCTACGGTAGCGACCTGAGCGCCTGGGCCTTGGACCTTATGGCCACCTATGACATTGACGTGATCCCTGACCGGCTAATTCTCTCACCCGGTCTGAGGGTTGGCTACGGCCGTGCTACCCAGAAATTGCCCAATGGGATCGTCGCCCAGATCAGCGATGATGAGAGCTCTGCCCTGAAATCAGGAGGATTTCACATCACGCCCCAAGTGGGTCTGCAGGCAAAACTGGGAAACCTTACACTCACTGGTGAAGTGGCCTATCGCCTGTGGAATGTCGATACGTGGACCTACGACGTGCAAACCGGCAAGAAAGACGATTCGGGAAATGATGAGACCGAATCGGTGGAGCTTGATTCTAAGCTGGTTCCCTATCCCGAGGTAACTATTGGCGGCCTGTATTTCTCCGTGGGTCTGTCCATTGAGGATTTCTGGTCGAAGATTACGGATTTGCTGTGATCTACTGACATCCTAATTCACTTTTATGAAAAAGCCACCAGGTAGTTCCACCAGGTGGCTTTTTTTAGCTTCTAGCTGGGCGATCTGCCGGACTCCTATCTACCTGTGCAAGAATGAGGTTCTACGAGCGTAGAGCGGTCCTGAAGGCCCTGCCCGGGGTTGTGTGCAGGTGAACCTCACCGTT
>JADFNF010000068.1 GCA_022563485.1 Fidelibacterota bacterium
GAGGAGATCGGGAATGTCATCCAGGTCATCGACGATATTGCCGACCAGACCAACCTGCTGGCCCTGAATGCCAACATCGAGGCGGCCCGGGCCGGGGATGCCGGTCGCGGCTTTGCGGTGGTGGCCGACGAGGTCCGCAAGCTGGCCGAGCGCACCGTCAGCGCCACGGCGGAGATCGGCAAAATGATCGAGTCCATTCAGGGCGACATTCGAGGCGCGGTGACTTCCATGGAAAAGATCCAGAGTCAGTCCAAGGACGGCCTGGAGCTGGTGGCCCAGTCGGACAGCTCCCTCCAGGAAATCTCCGAATCCATCACCGCGGTCGTCTCAGCAGTGGAGCAGATTGCGACCTCTTCCAATGAGCAAAGCACGGGTGCCGAGGAGATCTCAAAGAACATCGAGGGGGTCACCACGGTGGCCAAGCAATCGGCCTCCAGTGCTCAGGAAATGGCGGCCTCCGCCGAGCAGCTCAACAAGGAAGTGCAGGGACTGAACGAGCTCATTAGCCAGTTTAAGGTGTAGGGAACCTATCCCATGGACACGGGATACTGCGGCGCTCGTACCTGTTGCCCCTCGGCCAGGCTCTGGATCGGGCTACGGTGGTAGCGTCGAAGAGGGAGTGGGAGTTCCTGCGTATGAGCAGGAACTCCCTGCCTTCTGGCAGTTTGTGATGTTCGATTTGCCCCCAGTAACCCTTTTCGCCCTTGACCTTTTTGCAGCTGGCACACATGAGGTACATGCACTATTCCCGAAATTATGCTCGGTAATTGGCCACACGCCTTGAAATCATTAAATCTACTCTGTAACTTTAGACCAACCGGTCAACTAGTTATTCATGAGAAAAAAAAATACACGTGAACGTCTCATTAAAAGCGCTATCGATCTCATGATGGCCAAAGGTTATCATGCCGTTAGTGTGAATGAAATATGCTATGATGCGCACGTGGCAAAAGGAAGCTTCTATCATTACTTCCCAGCAAAGTGGGACATCCTCAAGGAAGTCATCAAAGCCCGGGATGATTTTTATAAAGACTTATTTTATAGGGCGATGGCAGCAGATATTTCGCCGCTGGCCAAAATTCGACGAATATTTGAGCTCGCCAGCCAGGATCAACAATCAGTGATGGATGCCACCGGAAAAGTCGCCGGTTGCACCATCGGCAACCTGACACTAGAACTAAGTTATGCCGATGAACCGGCACGCCAATTATTTCAGCAACTGTTTGCGGATTATGCCGCGATAATTTCACAGGCGCTCAAGCAATCAATGGACATTGGGGAAATACCGCGCAGGCCTGCATTACCTATTGCACAAGCCATCTTTGCCTACCTTCAGGGGATTCTTCTCCTGGCCAAGACAGAAAACAGCCCCCAGATTTTAGAGCAATTTGCCGATGGCGCCATCATGATCGCCCAGGGCCTCAAAGCGTATCCCGCCTGATTGAGTAAGACCTGCATCAACCCAATTGGATGCTTCGAATAAAACTAACCAACCGGTCTACTAGTCGATCATTGCCCAGCGAGTGGCCCCGGGGTACAGCGCTCATCCCTGCCATCGGCCCGGCTCTGGATCGGGCTTGGGCGCAACACCAACTCGTGACTGCCAGCGCATGGCCATGAACATCCCACTTGAACGGCGTCCTTGATGGATGACCCCCATCTACTCCTCGAGATCGCCAAAGATTCGTTCGACCTCTTCGGGACCCAGGTTCTCCAAGATACGCTGCCTGGCCAATGCCAGAGAAAGCCTGAGCAGCCGGCACTTGGCTTTCCAAAAATCAAGCCTTACATCCAATTCGTCATTGCTAAAATATTTGTCATCTGCGCCTCCGCGTCTATCGGGGTTAAACATGTTGCCCCTCCCCAGTATAAGCCACTCCACGTTGACGTTCAACTCGATGAGCCAACCGATGAGCCGGGTTGGGAGATCGGCCCGTGATCTTTCATAACTATCTATATTACCTCGATTTAAACCAAACCTATTGGCAAAAACAGTTTGGCTTTCACCCAGGTATTGTCGTATGGCCCTCAAGCGATTACCCAGGCCGGGGTTGGCGGATTTATTTTTCATATTGTGTTGATCCGCTAAAAAGATTTACATTCCTGCAGGTGATAGCTACCTGTCGCAAACCTACGTCACGATATTGCTACCGATATACAATCTCTAATAAACAGGGTGAACCGGTCAGGCCATATTTTACCGTTCAGCCGGAGAAGAGTCATGTCTTACTTGCTCACGGGCGATGACGAGAAAGACCGCCAACGCTTGCAAATACTATTGATTATCAACAATACGACCCAAACCGAAGTGGCCAGGGCATTGGGGCTGTCCCCCCAAACGGTGTCCGGAGTGATTCATCGTCGCTATAATCTCGCCACAGTCATGCGATATATGGAGTCTCTCCCTCGCCAGCTCGAATATTTAACTCAGTTGATCTAGTCAGCGAATGAAATAAGTTAACAATGTTAAACCCCAGGACCTTCATATTATGGTAAAGGCCAGCTGGCTCGATTTGGGCGAAAAAAAATCGCTGACAATGTACTCCTTATCGGTCGGTTGATCTTTTTATTCAGCTGGCATTCCCCAACAAAATTATGAGACTGGCTACCCCACGATTTTTTTCTAACCGCCCAGGCCAAAGTTATCAGACATACGTCATTGTGCGTTGTAACTTTGAGGTCTTCACGACAATCAATAGAACCGCCCCCAGCCTAATTTATTCCTCAACATTATGGTGAATCATCTGCCAAAATCCAAGGCCCAGCTGCGGGAAGAAATCCAAGCCCTCCAAGCGGATTTAACGCGATTAGAAAATACCCAACGCGAAACGGACAGCAAGTCTCAGGGTCACGGAGCTGCCAGCGAGGAGGTTTATCGTGATCTCTATGAAGAGGCTCCCGTGGCCTACTGGTCCATTGGCCTTGATGGGAACATCCTGCGGGTCAATCGACAAGCGGTAGAACTACTCGGCTATCCTCAAGACCAGTTGGTCGGGCAACCCATCATCAAGTTTTATCCGGAAACCCCAACGGGGCGGGAAAAAGGACGTGAGATTTTCCGCCGGTTCAAGGCCAATGAGGAAATCCGTAATGAAGAGTTGGAGATGTGCCGGCAAGATGGACAATCTGTCTGGATCAGTTTGACGGTGCAACCCATTCGGAATGCCCGGAACGAGATTGTGGCTTCGCGCTCGATTGCGATCGACATCACCCAACGAAAAGAGTCTGAAAAACAGTTGGCTCTGCTTTCCAGCGCCGTCGAGCAGACCTCCGACTGTATCTACTTGACCAATATCGATGGCGTCATTGAATACATCAATCCGGCGGTCGAGGCGTTGACCGGGTACACCCGAGAAGAACTCATTGGCCAGACTCACCGCATCCTCAAGTCGGGACGACACAGTCCCAAATTCTATAAGGAGCTCTGGGATCGGATCCTGTCAAGAAAGACCTTCAGGGCCGTCTTCACCAACAAAAGGAAGAACGGTTCCATCTTTTATGAAGATAAGATCATTACGCCTCTCACTGATCACAACGGCACGATCACGCACTTCGTTTCCACCGGCCGGGACATCACGGAGCAAAAGGCAGCACACGTGGCGCTCGTCGATAGTGAACGGAAGATCGCGGGCATCCTCGACATTGCCGTCGATGCCATCATCTCGATTGATGGCAATCACCGCATCGTGCTCTTCAATAAAGGTGCTGAGGTAATTTTCGGCTACCGGGCTGAAGAAATCATCGGTAAGTCACTAAACATCTTACTCCCCAAGCAATTTCGCGCCGGCCACACGGCTTTGGTTAGGGAGTTTACTCAATCACCCACTGTAGCCCGGTATATGGGTGAACGTCAGGAGATCGAGGGGGTGAGAAAAAGTGGTGAGACCTTTCCGGCGGAGGCGTCCATTTCCAGGCTCAATCTGGGCACGCAAAATATCCTTACCGTGATGCTCCGGGACATTACCAAGCGCAAGCAGGCGCAGGAGGCATTGGCCGCAAGCGAACGGAAATATCGCGGTCTTTACAAGGATACCCCTGTGATGCTTCACTCCATCGATCGACAGGGCAAGCTGTTAAGTGTCAGTAATCAATGGCTAAAAACTCTTGGCTTTGAACGTGACGAAGTCCTCGGAAAAAAGTCTACCGATTTTCTCACTGAGGAATCACGGGAATATGCACAAACAGTTGTGTTACCAGAGTATTTTAAGGAGGGTTACTGCATAGATGTCCCGTTTCAAATGGTTAAGAAGGATGGCGCGGTTATCGATGTATTACTTTCTGCCACTTCCGAGAAAAATGAGGAAGGTGAAGTTGTCCGTTCATTGGCTGTTATAACGGACATCACCGAGCGCAAGAAGACTGAAAATGCCCTGCGGGAATCGGAGCAGCAATTGCGCGAGTTCAATGAAAAGGCGGTGTTAGGCATATTCCGATTGAATCCGGCAGGCGAAATCCTCTATGCCAACCCGGCCCTGGCAAAAATATTTGGTTATGAAAGTGAGGAGGAGCTGCTAAAGCGTAGGGCTTGGGACTTGTTTGACAATCCCGACGACCAGCACGCAATGATGGCCAATCTCGAGGAGACGGGTCAAGCAGATGGACTCGAAGCATGCATGCGCCGGAAAGACGGCAAACTGTTCTGGATTCAGGGGCATTATCGCCTGGCGCGAGATCCGGCGGGCAAACCCATGTGGATCGAGGGAATCATCTATGATATCACCGAACGCAAGCTGGCCGTGATGGAACTTAAAACAAGCAAAGCTCGGGCCGCTGCTTTGCTGGCAGCGATTCCCGATATGATGTTCCGGGTCAGTCGTCAGGGCGTCTATCTGGATTACCGGGCTGACGAATCCGAACTCTATTCCAAATCGGACGAAACGCTCATTGGCAAAAGCCAGCATGACCTTTTACCCGTGGCAGTAGCCGATTGGATTGATCAAAAGACCAAGGATACGCTTGATTCAGGTGAGATGCAAACCTTTGAGTATCAGCTGCCCATACCTTCACGTGGATTGGTGGATTATGAAGCCCGTATGGTAAAGAGCGGCGAGGACGAGGTGATAGCCATTGTGCGTGACATCACCGAGCGCAAACGCGCAGAGGAGGCCCTGGCGACCGAGCATGAGCGTCTGGCCATCACCCTGCGCAGCATTTCCGACGGAGTGCTGGCCACCGACATCAAGGGACAGGTGGTGCTCACCAACCAAGCCGCAGAAAAACTTACTGGATGGAACCAAACGGAACCCCTGGGCCGTCTGCTCACTGATGTTCTGGCCCTCGTCGACCCTATCGCCGGCAAAAAGGTCGAGCTGCCGGTGGCAGAGATCCTCAAGGGGGACTTGGCGGCCGTTCCCCTGCGATCGGCACTGCTCGTACCCCGCAGCGGTTACCAGATACCGGTGACGATATCTATATCCCGGTTAACAAACGTGCAAGAGCAGGTCGTCGGCCTGTTGGTGGTAATTCGGGATGTATCTGAAAAGGAGAAACTGGAGTCGGAAATGCGCAAGGCCCAGAAGCTGGAATCGCTCGGTCTGCTGGCCGGCGGGCTGGCCCATGATTTCAATAATTTCCTCATGAGCATCATGCTCAACGTTTCCTCGGCACGCATGTTTGCGCGCGAACAAACCAAAGTAGTCGAATTGCTGATAGAAGCCGAGCGGTCGGTGCAACGAGCCAAAGGGATCACCCAGCAGCTGATGACCTTCTCCCGGGGAGGACAACCGGTCAAGTCCAACATGTATCTCACGCCCCTGCTCAAGGAGACGGTGAAGTTCTCCCTCCGGGGCACCGTCGTCCAGCCCAGGTTTCAGCTTCACGAGGACCTCTGGCCCGTCGCCATCGATCCCGGCCAAATCAACCAGGTGCTCAACAATTTGGTGATCAATGCCGTGCAGGCCACACCCAAGGGGGGCACCCTCACCGTCTCGACCGATAACATTGTGGTGGATGCCCCGCATTCCAAGGGGCCGCTGAGTCAGGGGAAATATGTGGAGGTGACCATTCGGGATGAAGGCGTGGGTATCCCAGCCGAAATCCTCGATCAGATTTATGATCCCTATTTCACCACCAAGGACCAAGGCACCGGTCTAGGGCTATTTTCGGTTTACAGCATCCTTGAAAAACATGGTGGTTGGATCTCCATGAAATCCAGGAAAGATCGGGGGACGACCGTAAGGTTCTATCTCCCTGCTGCCTCCAAACCTGACGCCCCGCTTATTTCCGCCACTGAAATGATCGTCCCGGGTACATCCAAAATCTTGTTGATGGACGATGAAGAGGCCATCCGAAGATTGCTGGGCCAACTGCTGAATGATCTCGGATTCAATGTAGAAACCGCCCCTGATGGGACCACAGCTGTGGAACTGTTCCAAGCATCCCATGCAACGGATGAACCGTTCCAGGCCGTTATTTTTGACCTGATGGTGCCCGGGGAAATGGACGGGGTGGAAGCTTTCAAGCAGATTCGCCAAATCGATAGGGACATCAAGGGGATCATCATGAGCGGCGGGCACGGGTACGCGGCCCCTATGAGGCAGCATGAGGATTTCGGATTCCAGGCAAAACTCGACAAGCCGTTCACCACCGACGAACTGACGGAAGTCCTGGAACGAGTGATTAAAGGTTAAGAGGCCGGTGCGGCCCGGCCCGGCCCCGCCCATAGTTCCATTGTATCTAGCTGTATTTGGTTGGCGCAAGTTCCCCTGCAACTAGCACCGGGAACCCCCTGCCTGCCAGAGCGAAACCGCCAAACAGCGCCGCCGTGTAAAATGCTGTTCCCATGAGAGTATTGCCGAAGAAGGGCAGTGCGGCCGTGTAGCAGGCCCCAAGCCCAGCCAAGGTTTTCGGATAACTGGAGAGCAGAACCCAAACCCCAAAATTGGTAAGGATAAAAAACAGGATCGAGGCAGCCAGCACAGCGCCGGTAACCGGTAATATCCCTTGTCCGGGTCGCAGCCAACGACCCAGGCCCACGACCAGGGCGAAACTGACGTACACTACGGGCATGGTCACGTGGAATCCTATGATGAGATCGCCAATCAACAGGGCAGCCAGCGGCACCCCTAGCGCCGCCCACCGGTGGGAGAAATGGGCGCCACCGAAAAGGGCCAGGGCGGCAATCGGCGTGAAGTTAGGCGGATGGGGCACCAGCCGTAGCGCCGCCGCGGTGAGGATAATCCCTACCAGCACCAGGTAACGAGCTTTGAACATGAGCACACTCCTTTGGGTTATGAACGCTGAAATTTTTGGCCGATCAGGTCCATGTGGCCTGGTTGGGCACCCGATCGCCCAGGCTGAAGGCCCGTCGCTGGATGCCTACTACCAAAGCGCATATTAAAGGTCCAACCTTACGCCGCCAACGACAGTCCTTCCAGGCATGGGATAGGCGCCATCTGCAATCGTGTTGCCAAACTGTTCACTATAGCGGGTATCGAGAATATTCTTTAGCTCTATATATGGCACGAACTTATTAAAACTCCGGCTCAACCTCAGGTCCAAAACGGCCCTGGCAGGTAATATTTTTTCAGTCATGGTCACGGTGGGTGATTGAGAATAATCGGCGTAGTCGTTCCTCACCCTCCCCCTGTATTCGCCGCGTACCTGTATATCAACCTCGGCCAGGTTGACGTTCAAGATCATACTGACGGCGTGATGGGGTATAAATGCAGCCGGTCTTTTTTTATCTTCCAGGCGTGTTTCGCCGGTTAGCCAATCCGAATAGACCACCTCACGGTTGGTCTGCTCCGCATCCAGGAAAGAATAGCTGATGGTGGCATAAAATCGCTCCAGCCTGACATCGAACTCGGTCTCAAAGCCATTCACGGCGTACCGATTGATATTCGACGGCTGCCAGAAACCTCCCGCCCCGGTGGGCGCCCAGGCGATCATGTTGCGGACATCCCGTCTGAACAGGGCGATATTCCCCTTTGCGTATCGAGATAACCGACGTTCCAGACCGATCTCGTAGGCGACGCCGGTTTCGCTTTTAAGATCACGGTTACCGGCGTTGGGCCAGAACAGGTCGTTGAAACCGGGTGCCCGAAAGGCCCGTCCAGCCGATGCTCTGAAAGTATAAGATCTCCAATCGAACACCACGCCAATATTGGGACTGGTATACGATCCGTATTCGGAATGACTATCGAGCCGCAGACCGGGCACGACGATGAAATTTGATCCATGCCATATATATTCCAGCCAGATGCCCGAGGTACGGGTTGCAGGGTTCCATTCTACAACCTCAACCACCCCACTCACCTGGTCTGAAAATTTCTGTATCACATCGGCCTGTCGACGAATGCCGTCCCATCCGATCAACAGTCGATGACGGCCCAGTTTGGTCTCCAGTTGACTGTTCAGGATCACGCTTTTGGCCACGTACTCATTATCGTTAACGATAGTATCTCCTGTGACCCAGTCATCATAGGTGGTCTGGAAATTCGTTATGTCCCTCGCGGGACGAATCTTTAACGTAAGGTTCGTGTGAGTCCCAACATCGGATTCCAGCACCAGTAGTCCGTACAGATTCGCTGTATTCTGCCGGTCATAAAGGCTGGTTACAGCATGACTCCCATATTTGGTGGGGCCGGCAGGCTTGGGCCCGGGCAGCCCAATATCCGAGGTATAATATCCTGTTGAGAGTTTGACGTGGATGCTCCCTAATTGGCCGGCCAACTTTGCAAAAATACTTTGTCTGAGGAAATCGTCATTGCCCCTCCACCCATCTGATTTATTGACCGAGCCCGACAGGAAGTAGCCCATATTTCCAGTGCCGTTTGCAGTCTGAAGGTAATATTTTTGGGCGTTAAAACTGCCGACAGATAGATTGGCGCTGGTCCGCTCTTCGGGATGACGGGTGATGAGATTGACGACCCCACCCAGTGCATTGGCCCCATAGAGATGTGAAGTAGGCCCTCGTACGATTTCTATTCGTTCAATCCCGGCCAGACTGATCTGGCTTAAATCCGTCAGGCCGGTAAATGGATCGAATACGGGCATACCATCCAGGACAATCAGAACCTGGGCAGATTGTGATCCTCTCAAGCTGGCGGTGGCCAGCCCACCCGGATTGTAACTCCTCACATTAAACCCTGTACTTGTTCTTAAGATGTCACCGGCATCAAGAGCGTTGCTCGATTCAATTTCCTCCCGCGTGATGACATCTGTGGAAAGGGGCACTTCATTGAGTGGCTGATCTATTTTCGTTGCGGTCACGACAATTTCCGGTAAAATATATTTGGATTCGGGCTCGGTCCCTTTGTTTTCCGCCACCTCCTGGGCCTGTGCCGCCGGCGACCACAGCACCAGCCAGGCGACTAAAATAACACCGCTAGTGATCATTCCTTTCAGGTTGATCTGTCGATTACTTTTCACTTTTACCTCCTTCGGGGGGGTCATCAGTGGCGCTACTGATTGGAATCCGGGGCGTCGTTGCTTTTCCAACAACAGCTAGAGCCAACCCCAGCCATAGGGGCAACAGGATAGACGGATAGCGGCTAAGCGGAAACAAAAAACCCCGGGAACAATCTCGGGGTCAAGACAAGCCAAATGGAGCTCACCTTAACCTCATGCGCGAAGGTTCAGGATAGATGACAGGTTTCTGGCTCGTTCCGATCTTGACATAAAGCAAGAACGGCACACACAGTTGCGCGACAGCGCCTGATTCTCACAGGACTTCCCTGTTGGGATGAGAACAAAGAACGTGGCCCGTTGGCCGTTGGATTTTAAGACCACCCTAACCGGAATGCAAGGGGTGATATCACCGGCTACACTGCGAGGGCCTCAAGCCGAGGGCCGCACGTAAATTTCGTCGGCGATCTCCTGGTCCAGGGCCAACTCCGTCTCGCCCAGGCGCACCACGAAGGCCGGTTTACGCTGGTGGAGTCTGATCTCCACCCCCGGATTGATCCCGAAGGCTGCCAGACGGTCGAAGCGCTTATGGAAGCTGGGAGTCAGGAAGGCCACCCGGGCCTGCTTGCCCACCTCCAACCGGGAGCGGCGG
>JADFNF010000069.1 GCA_022563485.1 Fidelibacterota bacterium
CGTTGGTGGTGATGAGCCCTTCAGCAAATTCATCAATTTTGCCATCACCGTCGTTGTCGATGCCATCATCATCGTAGCTCACCGGTTGCTTGCCGCCGGTGCCGTCGGGCAGGATGGTGCCGAAAGTCTTGGGCATGGTGCGCTGGTAATCGAAACCATAGGACACCTGGGTGTCCATGAGCGATGGGAAGTTGAGGGTGTGCTGCAGCTGTAGATGATAAAAGGTGGACTTGTCGAAGATGCGGGCGCCGGTGCGGAGATTGCGCGTGAGGCCGGCATCGGAGCTGTTCAGATAGGTCTGGATAAACAGGTTATTTTTCATGTAGCGCAAGTGATGGTACTGGTAGATCCATTGGTCCGCCAGGAACCGGGCGATGCCGGTGAGGTTGATGTTGGTGGCCCGGGCCAGACCGTAGCCGTAGATCAGGCTGTGATCGGGGCCGAAATCATAATCCACTCGCACGTCGGCGCGCTGGTTTTCCACCCGAAAGTCGGGTAGGTCGGGAATGCCGTCCTTGTTCAGGTCGGTGCGGATATGGTCGATGGCCAGGGAGACACTATCCACCGGGTCGTTGAACCTGCCGTTGCCGTCACGGTCAAATCGCAGGTCGTAGCCGTCCCACTGCCAGGGGTAGGGGAGGTCGTCGGGATCGCCGCCTGCGATAGCGTACTCATGATGACCCCACTTCTCCTCCGGGTCAACCCATTCCCAGTCCGTGGCGCTGAAGTCAACCAGTGAAATTTTATACCCCCATTTTCCCTTGACGCCGGCATGCCGGACCTGCCACTTGCGGTAATCCCGGTTGCCCAGACTCATGGTCATGTTGGTGCCTTGAGACAGACTCGGCTTTTTGGTGATGATGTTGGCCACCCCTGCGAAGGCGTTGGGACCGTACAGGGCGGATGAGGGGCCCAGCACCACTTCGATCTGATCCACATCGTCGGAGGTGGTGGGTATGGTATTGTAGGCGATGAGCCGCAGGGAAGGGACGTTGGCCTTGCGTCCGTCAGTGAGCGTCAGCAGGCGCGAAGAAAAGCTGGTATTAAAGCCTCGGGCTGAGAGGTTAAAACCGTCAATGCCCGAGGCCGTGAAATCGATCCCCTTGACATGCTTGAAATAGTCGCCCAGGTTCGGGTTGCTGCCCCGGCTGATCTGGACGGAGGTGATGATGGTTACGGCGGCCGGAGAGTCGGTGATCTTCTCCCGCTTGCCGCGGCTGGCGGTGACTCCGATCGATTGCAACTGGATGGCCTCCTGGTCCAGTTCTATATGGACCTCGAGTCGTGGGCCGGTAGCATCAGTGATGGAAACGTTTTGTTCGAAGCTGCGGTAACCGATATACCCCACCTGCAGCTGGTAATCGCCTGGGCGGATATTGGAGATGCGGTAGTTCCCATCTCCATCGGTTGCCGCTCCGCTTGGGACGGTAAGGTTGTCACCGGTTAGGATCACATTAGCCCCCGGTAGGGGAGTCCCGTTCTGGGCGTCATGAACGGAACCGATGATGGTGGTCTGGCCCCCTAGCCCCGTCACGAACACCAGAGCCAGAAGCCATCGCTTTTTCAACATCTCCTCGCCCGTCTCCAGCTACTTTTCAGAGAACAAAAAGGGGATGGGCATCCCCTTTTTGTTCTCACGATTGTTGGACCACAAAAGGCGCAGATCGCCCGATACTAAGTCTCCCGGGCAGGCTATTGCGTCGTTACCCGGCTCCAGGTGGACTCGAACGTGATGATCTCGTTGACGGGAATGCACACGGCCTTGATCACGTACTTCAGCTTGCCGCCAGCGGTTGCATTGGTCGCATCGAAATCATGATCACTGTCGTTAACTAAGCCTGGCACGCCTTCTACTACCGCTACTAACAATGAATAAGGCAGCCCTAACTGGAAGGTGCTGCCGTTCGGGTCCACCAAGCCCAGATAGGCCACTACGTCGTCCGCATCAATAACGCCGTCCAACGTATAGTCCGTTTCAATCAACCCCGGCGACCCCGGAGTCAAGCGATATTCTATTTCTATCTTGATAGCCATGGCGTAGAAGGTGAGGAAGCCGCTCCAACTTGCCAGCGCCGCATCCATGATGTAGGCCGTATCGTTCGTCGTGGGACCCGACGTGTCGAAGCTCCCCAGAGCGTTCACCGGCAGGTCGGCCACGCCCATGGTGACGCGCAGTTTCGTTTCATCCCAGGGGAAGCCGGCGTCGGGGAACTTGGTGTCGTGGGCGTCCCGGTCGATGAAATTGAACTGCATGACACTACTGTCACTGGAAAAGGTGATCTCCGCATCATCGAAGGGCGGCAGCACCTGCTCGCCCACACTGGGGGAAACACCGAGAATGCCGTTGAGGTAATCCATATCGAAATTCCCTGTGTCTTCGATGGGAGCGATGCTCAAGGCCGACCGGCAGGCGGCTTCATCCAGGCGGATGGTGGGGTAGGTCCCGCCCAGGGTATAGGTCCCGTCATCCTTGAACACCACTTCCATTTCTAACCCTAAGGCTGCCAGGTGTGCGGGAGTAGGCAGGGCCACGGTGGAATCGAGGAGCGTATCTCCCTCGAAGAAGGCAAACAAGTGCAGGTCGGCCAAGGCAGCGCTTTCTCCCAGCACTATGGACGCCAGATCCCAATAGGCATCCACCGAGAAACTGTCGCCGGCGGCCGAGTCGGCGGGCAAGGCGATATCTCGCACGTAGGTCGCGGTGAGCCCCGTCAGTTCCCAGGTACCCTCAAGTAGGCGCATTGACGTGACGTCATCGTCAGGTCCCGCAAGTTTTTCCTCACAAGCTATATTAAAAATGAGTAGTCCTAAAACCATGGTAGCTATAGAGTAACGTTTCGACTGCATCATCGTCTCCTTAACCTCATCAAGGGGTGACCATCGGTAGCAACTATCCAGAAGGTATGACATCTGTGGCTTATCATCCAGCGTTTTTTCCTGGGATCGCGCCCGTCAGTTGGTTATCCCAATTTGTAAAGAACGATGTGGTCGATTGTCATGAGACAGTCGCAGCGCGGTAAAAGTTTGGTCACTGGTTAGGAGCATCGGCAGGCCCACACAGGGATAGGGATATCGCCGGAGCCGTTACGAAACGGAGAACTCACCGCCGTTTGGCAAGCCAGCGGCGAAGGGTGATGAGCAGGATAATGATACCCAGGGCCATGGGCAGAGATACCACCACCAGGTGCTCAAACATTGATGACATGCCGCCACCCATGGTCAGGCCAAACTATCCGCTATGAGTTCGGCGATGTCCTTCACCTGCACCCGCTCTTCCTCGCCCCGAACTTTCCGGGCATCGTCCATCATGATCATGCAGAAGGAACAGGCCGTGACCACAGTTTGGGCGCCGGTGGCTACGGCCTGGTCGAAACGGTTGAGGTTAATGCGCTCACCCTTGCTGACCTCATACCACATGTTGCCGCCGCCGGCGCCGCAGCAGAAGCTTTGGCTCCGGGACAGGGGCATCTCCACCAGTTTACCCTCCGGCCCTAAAGTCCGGGCTACGACGTTCCGGGGCGATTCATAGATACCGTTATGCCGCCCAAGATAGCAGGCATCGTGATAGGTGACCGTGCCGGTGAGCTGGCCGTCCAGGACCAGGCGCCCCTGGTCAATGAGTTCCTGGATATAGTCTGAGTGGTGAGTCACCTGCCAGGTGGTCCCCAGCTGGCGGTAGTCACGTCCCAGGGTCTGTAAGCAGTGGGGACAGGTCGTGACGATGCGGTTAAAGCGATAGTTGGCCAGGGTGGCTATATTCTGGTTGGCCAGGGTCTCGTAGACATATTCCTCACCCATGCGCCGGGCCGAGTCACCGGTGCAACGTTCCTCTGTGCCCAGGACGGCGAAGTCGACGTTCGCCGCCTGGAAGATTGCCACCATGGCCCGGGCGACCTCCTGGTTCCTCGGGTCGTAGGCCCCGGCGCAGCCTACCCAGTACAGCACGTCCACTTCGCGCTTATCGGCCATCACCGGCACGTCCAGCCCGGCATCGAGGGCCCATTTGAGGCGGTTGTCTCGGGGGAATCCCCAGGGATTGCCCTGTTGAGTCGTCTTTTCAAGAGACGTGGCGGCATCCCGGGGCGGTTGACCCTCTGACAGCACCAGGAAACGTCGCATGTCGATGATGGCTGGGATGTGATCGATTATGACGGGACATTCCTCCATGCACGCCCGGCAGGTGGTGCAGGCCCACAGCTCCTCCGTGGAGATGAGCTCCCCAATAAGGGGCGCGGCCACCCGGTCGCCCATGGTCTGGGCGTATAGGTTGTGCCGCATGGCCAGGACGATTTTCATGGGCGAGAGGGGTGAGCCGACGGCATGAGCCGGGCAGACCGAGGTGCAGCGAGCACATTCGGTACAGGCCTCGGCATCGAGAAGCTGCTTGGTGGTGAAGTCTTCCACCTGGCCCACGCCCAAAACCAGGTCGTCCGGGGCGGCATCGGGATTTTCCATGTGGGCGGCAATATTCATCGGCCGGAGCATGCCGTGCTCGGCCCGGTTGGTCAGGGCCACATTGACGATGCCGATGATGCTGTGGAAGAGTTTGGTTTGGGGAAGCAGGGCGATGAGGCCGAGAGCCAGGGCCGCGTGGCTCCACCACAGCCACGGCTGCAGACTCTGCCAGGTCTGGCTGGACAGCGTCAGGCTCACGGCGTAGGCCACAAATGACGCCCAGGCTGCGGCGGGTGCCTCGATGCTCAGGCGAGCCGATTCGGCCAGGAAGCCGCCCACTACCAACAAGATCAGTACGATGAGGATACCGCTGTCACCCAGCAGGCTCCCCCGACCGGCGAAACTGTTATGGGGTAGGGCAGCCGGTCTGGCTGATGTGTGCCTGCGTGCCAGGGCCAGTAGGGATCCGAGGAGCAGCGCCAGGCCGCCCAGCTCGTTAAGGGCCGCGAACCAGGGGGTATCCTTGCGGGGGAGCAGTTCCAGGAATAGTCCCCGCTCCACCAGAAAATCCACACTGGTGGCGAAGAGCAGTTCCATAAAGCCCCAGGCCAGCAGCAGGTGCATCAGGCTGGCGTAGCCAAAATGGCGAGACGTCACTTTCCGTTGGGCCACCCCATAGTAGAGGGCATTGGTGATCACTTCCCAGGGCCTTATGCGGCGGGTTTCCGGTCGCCCGATGCGGGCGGCAAAGGCGCGCCGGAAATTGTAGAGGAAATAGAAGAGGGCTAGTCCGGCAAAGATATAAAAAAGGGCCGGGACATGAACGGCAGCGCCATCAATCATAAGGAGCATTCCCTCCAGCCTGTGGAACGATGGGGGCTATGTCCCTCTGTGCTCCTTGATGGCGGCCGTCAGGCGGGGAACGATCTCAAACAGGTCGGCCACAATGCCGTAGTCGGCGATCTCGAAAATGGGGGCGTTGGCATCCTTATTGATGGCCACGATGCAACCTGAGTTCTTCATGCCCACCTGATGCTGGATGGCCCCTGAAATACCCACCGACAGGTAGAGTTTGGCCGAGACCGTCTGGCCCGACGAGCCCACTTGGCGGTCGTGGTCCAGCCAGCCGTAATCGACGACCGGGCGCGATGAACCGAGTTCGGCGTCCAGCGCAGCGGCCAGATCCCGGACCAGGTGGAGATTGTCTGCGTCACCAATGCCCCGACCCACGGAGACGATGCGCTCCGCGTGGCTCAAGTCCACCGTGCCTTTGCCTTCCTGGAACCGATCGCCGGGGCGTACGTGTAGTGTGACGCCGGACAGGTCCACGCTAAGGGTGCGCACGGTGGGTGATCCAGGCTCAAGGTCGTCGGACCGGAAGGCTCCGGATTGGAACGATACGATGGCAAGACCGGGGGTCGTCTGTACGTCGGCATTGATCTTACCCTGAAAAATCTGGCGGACCCAGGTGATCTGGCCGTCAAGTTGATACCCCACGCAGTCGCTCACCAAGGGGCGCTCCAGGCGGCTGGCCAGGCGCGGTAGCCAGTCCCGGGCCTGGTAGGTATGTCCGGCCAGCAGCAGCTCCGGCGATTCGGCTGCGATCACCGCGTTCATGGCCGCTATGTACTGTTCTTGGGTGTACTCTTTCAACTCGCTGGCCGGCACTAGCAGCACCTCGTCCAATTTGAGGCCGGTCAGCTGCTCAGGGGGACTCTCCAGTCCAAAGACCACCCCCGCTAGGGAATGGCTCAGGGCGGTAGCCAACTCTTGGGCCGCCTTCAAAGCCTCCAGGGAGTTGCGGGAGACCTGGCCATCTTGATGCTGAATGAAAGTAAGGATTTTGCCCATGATCTACAAAACCTTCGCTTCATTGGCCAGTTTTTCCACCAGTTGGGCCACCACCTCATCCGGGCTGCCTTCCAGGAACTGGGTTTCTTTAGTCTTGGCCGGTACGTAGAGTCGCTTGAGAATCTGGTGGGGCGTCAAGTCGCCGGTGGTCAGACTCAGGTCGGCGGCCGAGACCTGTTTGATTTCTTTCCTTTTCATGGCCATGATGCCCTTCAGGGAGGCATACCGGGGTTTGTTGATCCCCGATTGGATCGTGAGCAGGGCGGGCAGATCGGCTTCCAGGTGCCGGAACCAGCCGCCTTCCAACTCTTGTTTGATCTTGATGCATCCATCAAGTAACTCGGTCTGCACCACCAGGGTCACATGCGGGAGGCTCAGCTGTTCGGCCAGCATGGGACCCAGTTGACCTTCGCCGGTATCATCAGCTTGCAGGCCACATAAGATCAGGTCGAAGGAGTCGTCCCTCAGGGCGGCAGCGAAGGCCCGGGCTGCGCCGAGGCTGTCGAGTCGGTCGAAGGCGTCGTCGCGGAGGAACAGGGCCCGGTCGGCGCCTTTGGCCAGGGCGTCTTTCAGTGTCTGGCTCGCCCGGTCGGGGCCCAGGGTGCACACCACGACTTCACCCCCCTTGGACGCCTTCATGAGGAGCGCCTCTTCCAGGGCGTAGTTGTCGCTCTCGTTGGTGGTGAAAACCAGGTTGTCTTCCTGCACCCAGGTCTCGTCGGAGTCAATGGTGAAGACCGATCCCTGGTCAGGCACTTGTTTGAGGAGCACGCAGATATTCATAGTTTATTTACTTGTTCATGCAGGGTGGGAACCGATCTTAGTTGGCCCGAACCACAGGTTATTCCTCGTAGAGGCTTAAAGAAAATATCCAGGTTGAAACCCGATAAATAGAAGTGCCCATCGCTCTAAACTTAGACTCCACGTCCCTTAAATTCAAGACCTTCGCTGACTAGTGTCGTCTCCCTGCCAGGGCATATGGGCCGGTTTCCGGCGCTTCCGAGGAGTAACTTGAGGCCGTGCAGAAGTGTGGCGCCATCAAGTTGATGCGCGGGTTATGGGCTTTCCTGCTGGTGGGGGGCATCACGATGGCCCACGCCGGTGAACGGCTCACGTCACAAATCCTGGGGAACGGTCTGGAAGTGATCGTTGTCGAAAACCACCTAGCGCCGTTGGCGACCATCAAGATCGTACTCCGGTTCGGTTCGTGGGTCGAATCCCCGGAGCAAAACGGCCTGACCCATCTGTACGAGCATATGTTTTTCAAGGGGCACAATGCGCTGCCTAGTCAGGGAGCGTTTCTGGCACGTGCAAGGCAGCTTGGTATGGTTTGGGACAGCTCCATCAATGAAGAGTGGATGAGCGCCCAATTTACCTTGTCTAGCGAATCCTTAAGCGCCGGACTCGATTTTATGCGCCAGGCGGTTCAATACCCCCTGGTAGATGAGGATGAGTTGAACCGCGAAAAGCAAATCCTCATTGGCGAGATGGCACGTAAGGAGACCATCCCGACTGATCACCTGTCCCGCGCCGTAGCCCAACAACTGTGGGGCGCCGACTTCTACCATCACCGGGTCCTGGGTGATCGGAAGGTCATCCTGGCCGCTACCCCGGATGAGTTACGTCTCTTCCAACTGCGTTATGTCCTGCCGAACAACGCGGCGTTGCTCGTTGTCGGGGATGTGTCATCGGAGGATGTGTTCGAGCTGGCAGCCGAGGCCTTTGACAGTTGGCGAGCCGGGTTCGACCCCTTCCCAGCCACTCCGGTCCTGGTCTCTAATCCCCCGGGGGAAATTCGGGATACCGTGGTGGTCCAACCGGTACATGTGGCTCACATGGTGGTGGCCTGGCGCGGGCCCTCTCTGGGAGTGGATACTCTCGGGTCTGTTGCCGCCGCGGTGTTTGCCGTGTTGGTAGGTCAGAACACCTCAACCTTTCAGAGGAACCTGGTGGATTCGGGCCTTGTTCTGGAGGCCCATATGGATGCCGTCAGCCGGCGGTATAGCGGAGAGGTTTCCATCTCGGCGACTTTTCGCCCGGACAATTTCTGGGAAGCATATGGGGCGGTTATAGCCGAGATCGGGAAATTTGGCGACCCCAATTACTTCACTCACGCTCAATTAATAAATGCCAAAACCTGGCTGAGAATCCAAAATGACTTCGAGCGCGGCCGGGCATCGAGCTACGCCCACGAGATCGCCGCCAGATGGGCCGGGGCGGGGTTTGATTATCATCGGGACCGGCTGGATCGCCTGCAGGCGGTCACACCTGAGGATATTCGCGGCTATTTATTCCGCTATGTGATCGGCCGGCCTCGCGTTAACGCCGTGATGGTTGACCAGCAAACTCTCCGCCAGCAGAGGGTAGTTAAAAGCAGCCTGACACCATGATCTGCCACCGGGTAAAATATCCGGTCACTCTGGCCCTTTGGCTGGGCCTAATAACCTGCACCCAACCATCGGAAGTGACCACCACCGGCTTCATTGTAAATGGTCTTAAGGTAATCTTTAGAAAGGTCCCGGGCAGCCCGATAGTCGCGGCGGGGTTTTACCTCAAGGGGGGCGCCAACTACGTGGGGCCCAACCTGGCCGGTATCGAGCCGTTTCTGTTCGAAACAGCCGTCAGAGGGACCGAAACCCGCACCAAAACCGAGATCAATACCTTCCTTGAATCAACGGGGACGGTCTTTCGGGTCGTGGCCGAGTATGATTACTCCGGCCTCATCATCCAGTCCCGATTAGACCAGTTTACCGCCGCATGGGAACTGTTTGCCGATGTCCTCTTGCACCCCCGTCTGGAACCCCATGAGTTGGAGTTGGTGCGCCAGAAGATCACCACCGCCATTGGAACGGAAAATGACCGGCCTGAGCGACAGGTTCAGCGGTTGGTCAACGACCTGTACTATACCAGGCATCCCTATGGAATCAGTTTGTACGGCACGGCCTCATCCATCAAACGGTTGACTCGCAACGACCTCATTCAGTACCACCGCGAGGACCTCACCAAAAACCGGGCCGGTCTGGTGATTGTGGGTGATCTGGACCTTAAGGAGGTGACTGCCATGGCGCGTGAACTGGCCCGGCGAATGCCCACCGGACCCCAGGTGCGGTTGCCTACGGTTATGTTCAATCCCGGTAGGGCGGAGCTGGCGGTGGCCAACCGCCGGCTCCCAACCAACCTGATTCTGGGTCTGTTCGCGGCGCCCCGTCCTGGCCACCCGGACTATCCTGCCTTCACCATCGCTATGCAGCTGCTCAGTGATCGGCTGTTTCAGGAACTCCGTACCGAGCGCAGTTTGGCGGACGATCCCTCTGCCGCCGCCGCTGCCCGTATCGCCAATCATGGCGTCATCCGGGTGACCACCACCAAACCCGAAATGGCCCTCAAGGCGGTCTTGGCCGTGATTGACCGGATGATCGCCCAACCGGTCAACGACCAGCAGCTTGAGCAGGCCCTCGCCGTCTCAGTGACACGCTACCGTCTAAAACATGAGTCGATCCTCGACCAGTTGGAGCAGCTGGCCATGTGGGAACTGGTGGGTGAAGGCTGGGAAAAAGCGGACCAGTATCTGCGGGAAATTCCGGCGGTCAAGCCGGTCCATATCCGAACGGTGATGCGGAGATACGTGCGGGACATTCACTTCGGGGTGGTGGGCAACCCGGCCCTGGTGCCCAGAGCGCTCGTGACCGGGCGTTAGGGGCGGTTACCTCTTGTACCGCACCAGCACCCGG
>JADFNF010000241.1 GCA_022563485.1 Fidelibacterota bacterium
TCTTAATCCCACTGGTCCCGAATCCATTACCTTCACTCAGGTGGCTGAAGCCATCAGCAAATTCCTGGATAAGGAAGTTGCCTATATTAATGTGACCTACGAGCAGGTCAGGCAGAGCATCATCGAGCTGGGTTGGGGTGACTGGGGTGGTCAGATAATGTACGATTATTCCAAAGCTTATACCGAAGGCTGGGGCGATTATACTACAGACGATGTTGAAAAAGTTACCGGCAACAAATCCCGTTCCATTGATCAATTTGTCAGCGAAGTGTTGGCCCATGGATTTCAGCAGCAGACTACCTAGGACAAGTTCTCATGTTGTCAATGTGCATTCAGATATATGGGGCTAAAGTACCCGCGGCACTCTCCGATCCGTCGAAACCGCGTTGCCCCCATTCCAAAAGTTCCGGCCTGGATTCGGCCTTATTAGGGGGCACTCCCTTTCAGGGTCTGTAGATAAGTGATCAAGTCCGCCATCTGTTGAAAGGAGAGATCCTCGACGTAATTGGTTGGCATTTTCGAGAGTTTACTGACTTCGACCCGGGTGACCCTCTCCTTAGGCAGGCGTTCGAGGCGTTCCAACGCCACCAGGATTTCGACCTCTTCGTCGGTGTTTTTCCGCAGGAAACCCTCAACCGTCTCTTCGATGGCAAAGAAATCATCCTCTTCAGGCGTAAGATAGACCGTGGCGTATTGCCACTCAGCGCCGATTTCCGCATTCGGGTCCAGTAGCGCCTCGGTCAGCCAGGTCCAGTTGCGGTACGCCCCGATTTGGGTTAGATCCGGACCAACAGAAACAGATTTCTGGGCTCCCACTGTATGGCAGCTGTTGCAGCCGAATGTTTGGAACACATCTTTCCCACGCTTGGAGTCACCGTGCTGAAAAGGATTCATGGCTGGCAAGGTCGCCAGTGTCTCTTGGTTGAGGTCAATCGCCCAGGTATCGACCTCTCCACCCTGACTCTGTAGATAGGCGATCACGGCGGTGATCTCTTGCGCGTTCAGATCGATGGGGGGCTGATATACGATCGCCATAGCATTGGTGTAACCGTCCACGAGGTAGGCGTCTGGCTCCAGGAGCGACTGGATCAGGTAATCTGTCGCCGCGTCCAGGCCTAGCTTCTGAGCCTGGATGCGGGCCCGAAATCCGATATCGCTCAGATCGGGACCGCGCAATCCTACACCACGCTCACCCATTCGGTGGCATTGATAGCACTGGGCCTTGTCCCAGAACAGCGTCTCACCGATTTTCACGATGGGGGGCAGCGCCTTGACGGACGCTACTTTCCGCTTCTCCTCTTCCGTCAACTCAAATGAACCGGTAGTGGAGATTTTACCCTTCATCCCGCCATGAATGGTGCAGTAAACCGTAAACAGGCCTTGCTCCATAAAAGGCACCACGACCGATTCGCCCGACAGCAGGGTCGTGGCCGGATATACCACCACGTTAGGATCGGCTGTACGGACGATGTAGACGTCGTGCTTGAACGGATCTTGGTTGATGAACGTCAGCGTATCGCCAACCTGAACCAGGAGACGGTCTGGGTTAAACTCGATGCTGCGCAGTTTGACGATCTGGCCCGCTGCCAAATCCTGGGCAGAAGCTCGCAGCCCGAAGATTACCGGGAGTAGAAGAACCCCAACAGCGGGCAGGAAGTATCGAAGTCGAGTAAATAAAGACATATGGGTTAAATCCGATCCAGGTCCGGGAATTCCCGTCACTAGCGAGCTGCAAGGTGACGCAACAATGGCCGATTTCTAAGGGAGCCCTGGAAGACGGGATTTCCCTGGGAAAAGTTCATCAGGTACCAAGCCAATCTCGAAAAAAATGGCTTGCGGTCTGATACCCCCTCTCCCGGACTAGCTACCGGGAGAGGAAATACCTATGCTTATCGGCTGGCTTCCATTTCAATATTACCGAACATAATATGTATGAACGGCATACCGTACATCTTGCCTTTCTCCCCCTCCTTTAAGTCTTGTGTGGCATGGATGACGTGCTCTTTGGTGTGACCCATCAGCTCTTTAACTTCTTGGAGTATGGCGAGGCGTGCCTTGCGTTCGCTCCGAGGCAGCTTCTTGGCCGCTTTCATATCCGCTTCGATGTGCTTCTTGACATATGGGAAGGGCATGAACAT
>JADFNF010000242.1 GCA_022563485.1 Fidelibacterota bacterium
ATCCCCAGTCGCAAGCCATACAAATCTTAAATGATAAGACCAGTGCTAGTGTCCTGGTCAGCGTCAATTGCAATTACCACGAAATAATCGCCTGATGGAACGGTGGTATAACTTTCCAATTTGAAGAGGATCTCATCGCTCGTTACCCCACCGTAAACGGATTGGATGTCGTAGGTCAAGCCGGGCTCTTCCGGATCGGTATGGAGCAGACGCCACACTGGAGCTGCGGTTAGGCCCGGGGTAACGGTTGAAGACGAAAGCGTTTTCCGCGATTTCATTGCCTTACCAATCGCCCTGCGTCTGTCACCACGCAGTAAATCTGTCAATGAGGTACCGGAGGGGCGGTTTCCAGCCGGTGCCAAAGGTTCGGCCAGGCCTAACCTGCCCGGAGCCGGAGTCCCATCCGCTTCCACTGCCTCTATGATAATCTCATAGATTAAGTCACTCCCTCCAGCGCTGTTGTCGATGGTCAGATACTGGACGGACGATTCCCCACTGAACAAGTCAGCAAACAAGGAATCGGGCGTAACCGCTATAACCGGCGGCAATATGCCCTGGCCCTGCAGGACGATCACCAGGGTACCATCGTCCGGGTCGTTGGAAGTGATGGTCAGGGTGCCGGGATAGCCGCCAACCGCCGTGGGAAGGAAGCTGACCAGGAAGATTTGATCTCCCCCGGGGATAATGCTGGCGGAGGAGGGCAACACGGTATACTGCCCCGGGTCCGCGGCCACGCTGGTAATGACCAGGTCGTCCGTGCCGCTATTTTCCACCACCAGCTCTAGGGTGTCGGGGTAATTCACAATGGCCTGCCCAAAATCCAGGGTGTCGGCGCTCACGGCAATATCAGGCGCACCGGTGACATCCAAGTGTACCGGTATGCGGCTTTCCGGAGTGATCGGATCGTTGCTGGTGATGACGATGTCCGCATGGTAGTCCCCACCGAGCATTCCTGCGGCGTCGAAGGTTAATGCAATGTCGAGGGAGGAACCCGCCGGAACGGTGCCGGCGGACGGCGCGGCCGAGAGCCAGTTAACTCCGCCAATCGTTCCATGGCCCTGGTCTGGAAACCAATCCGTAGGCTCAAAATAAGTCCCTACAACACCTGTGACATCCATATTGCCATCATCATTGCCAATATGGGCTAAAGGTATAGAAAAACGTAAGGTGTATGTCTCGATCACCACAGGATAACTACCTATATATTCAAATGTTATAGCATCAATAAGGTCTACAACACCAGAGCCAATTGAGAAGAATACAATTGCATATTCCACTCCGATATCTTGCTCGGGAAACCCGAAACTAGGAACACCTGTAGTTGCATCCTGGTCAATATCAAGTTCGAGGAAACCACCAAAATCGAACGGATCAATTGCTGTTGAAAATTCCATTTCGATCTCCAGTACCTCGGATATACTGGCTCCTCGTAGAACAGTGATATCCACCACTCCGCCATCACCCACGGGATCCTCGATCACCACCGGAAGCGTCTGCTGCGTTATATCTGGAATATTTCCGTTTGGATGTAATTTCAGAATGGTCCTATTGTTTTGACTAGTTTGCCGATAGTCTTCCCATTTCTTCGGCGTTTTCAGCCCGGATGCAGGGAACAAGATAGACTTTGATTGGGTTACATTCTCCTTTTGTTTTAACTGCAAATCATTATTTAATCCCTGCCTAAAATATGTATAACTAGCATTCATTGCAGTCGTAGCCGCTTCCACACCCTCAATCGAAATTTCAAAGATCAGGTCGCTGCCACCGGCGCTATTATCAATGGTTATATACTGCAGGGAGGTTCCACCGGTGAATAAAGAATCACTCAGCGAATCGGGCGCAACCGATATGACCGGCGGTTCTACCCCCTGGCCTAGCAAAACTACTACGTAGTTACCTTCGTCGGGGTCGTTGGAAGTCAAGGTCAGGGTACCGGGATAGTCGGCCACGGCGGTGGGAGAAAGTGTGACGAGGAATGTATCGGTCACACCCGGGTTAATATTAGCTACTGGCGGGATTACGGTATAATCGATAGGGTCCGCCGCAACTCCAGTGATGTATAGGGGCAGGTCGCCGGCATTGGTCACCAGCAGCTCCAAAGATGCCGTTGAATTCACAAAGACCTGGCCGAAGT
>JADFNF010000070.1 GCA_022563485.1 Fidelibacterota bacterium
GAAATCCTGGGGCGGCAGGTCGCCGGCCAGGGCGGTCCCCAATCCCCGGAGGAACAGGACCAGCGGCGTCCGGGGTATACGCCGATGGGTAAAGAGTTCCACCTCGCCCTTGCTATAATCCCAGTTGCCGAAAATCAGTGAACTGTAGAGATCGAACCGTATTTGCAGACCGCTGCCCTGCCGGGGCAGATAGGCGGACGACCGATGGGGCCGCTGGGTCTTCCACTGGTAAACGGCGGCGATGCCGCTTTCGGTCACTGGAAGGGGTGGTCCCAAGCGTGCGAGGGGGTCCACAGCGAAAACATCCGTGGGTCGGCGCTGAGACGCCCGTAGGAAAACGGCCAGGCTGTGGTTGTCGCTGAGGCTGCGGCCCAGATTGAAAGGGTAGCGGATGCCGGCCTCCACCCCGCTCATTTCCTCAAGGAGGTAACCATCGCCGAAACCGCGCACCCGGAAGCGGGCCCTCCGGTAACCGGTCAGGGTAACAAACGGGACACCGCTGGTATTGATCCAGCTGACGACGCCACCCCAATCTCTACGACGCACATCGATCCCGCCGGCCACCAGGAGCTGGTTCTTCCCCAGGACGTCACTCCAGTAACCGAGGCCGGCAATCCCAGTGAAAGTAGGGACCACCAGCCGGGCCAGAGGCCGCCAGCTCCGCCGCCAATGGTAGGGCACGGGGCCGGTGGTGGCCGGGACCTGGCCAAAGTCAATTTCCGGGAGAGGGATGGCGGGCCGTCCCTGACGCCAGCGGGCGTAAGGGTCACGCATGATCACCGTGTCCGGTTCCACGGTCCGGTTCGGTGGCACCTGGCGCACCCGCACCGTATCCACGTCTCCCAGGGTCAGGGCGACCACCGTTCCCGATTTGGGCATGATCTGGATGGCCGTCAACCCCTCGGCCACATCGGTCATGGGGCTGATGGCCCCGCCGCTGACCGGCACGCGATACAGGTTGGCGGCGCCATCGCGGTAGGACGTAAAGATGATCCACTGCCCATCGGCTGACCACAGGGGCGCCAGGTCGACCTGCGGGTCATGGGTCACTTTCATGTAGCCCGCGCCGTCGGACCCCACCACGGCAATATCCATATAGCCGTCCCCCTCCTGCACAGCAAAGGCGATGCTGGCGCCATCGGGGGACCAGGTTGGGTCCTGAACCTGGACGTCACCGGTAAAAGCGGTGATCGCTTGGGCTTTACCACCCTTGATGTCGGCCAGATAAAGGTTGGTGGCCTCGCCGGAATGGGCGACGTAGAGGATGGACTCCCCGTCCAATGACCATACCGGGTCAGCGGCCCGGGCATTGCTGGTGAGCCATCGGGCACGGCGGTCCTGAACGTCGATGATCCGGATATCCCACAACAGCGAGCCGTTGCGCCCCCGGTGGTACTGCGCTACGGCCAGAGACTTTCCATCCGGGGACCAGGCCGGGCGGTCGCCAAAATACCCGTAACTCACCTCGACCCGCCGATGGGTGCTGTCGGTGCTGACCACGTAGAGGCTCCAGTCGCCCATGCCCTGGTCGGCTCGCCCCACCACCGCGACCCTGCTGCTGTCCGGGGAGAAGGACAGTCCCCTGATGGCCGCCAGCCGGGGGAGGATCACCGGTTCCCCCACCTCATCGACCCCCTCCTTCTGGCCCCGGACACTGTAATAGGTAGTATGCATGGCCCGGCGCCATTCCTCGTTGAACTGGTCCAGGGACTGGCCGGTGACCTGCTTGAACGCCCGCCCAAACCGGTAGGGCTGATTAAGCAGCACGCGGTCGCCAACCTTCAATGGATCGCGGTAATGGACGATCCTGGTGATGGTCGAATCGCCGTACTTATCGGCCATGTACAGCAGCTTGGCATACCCGGCGTCATGGGGGTCGAGCCGGTCCATGATATTCTTGTAGGTATGTATTTTTAGTTGGTTGTCGCTGCGTCCCACGCGCCAGGTTTCGGTGTAATACTCCGCGGTCCCCTCAACAAACCATAACGGTACCCAGGGGAAGTTCCACACGCCCAACCAGGTCTTCAGGCCGTTGAACAGGGCGACGTGCTGGAACTCGTGGGCAATGACGGTACTCAGCCACTTTCGGGAGCCGGTATGCCGACCGGCCGCATCGTTTTGGAGCGCCCAGATAAAGATCCGGTTGGATGGGAGGGCAAACCCGTTGGCGATTTCGTCTTCGGCGGTCAACACCAGATCGGTCGTGCCGAAGTCGTCCAGTTCCAACTGGTCCATGATCGGTTGGTAGACCTGCTCGGCGATGGCGGCGCTCCGCCGGGCCACGCTGTCCAACCCCTGGTGGTAGATGATGTTGAAATGCTCGGTGGAGATGACCTGCCAGCGCAGTTCGGCATGGGTCCGCCCGTTAACGAGCCAAAACCCCTGACCGTGGAGGAGCGAGAGGGTAAAAAGGGTGATCAGGGGGAAGCGGAACATAAGACCTACGGCCCCAGGGCGCCCCTGCCCAACGGCAGCGATGACCCGGTAATTCAGACTGAGGGCCTCACACGGAGGTCACCGGTCTAGGCTCAGGCAAAGCCGCTTCCGACCGGTGCGGAGCATCCTGAACTGGAGGCGGCAGCGCCCGCTCCACCGAGGATGGCAGCTTTCATGCTCAGCAATTTCTCCGCCTGGTGTTCCTGGCACCTGGTGCATTCAATTTCCCCCTCGGGTGTGCTGCTGGAGAGGACCAGCGCACTGAAGGTATGGTCGCAGGCCTGACAATGATAGTCGTATAGTGGCATCGGTTTGATCTCCCCGAAATAAGGTTAATATTTTCTCGCAAGGCTATTCCAGGCCTGCATGCCACCGGCCACATTGGAGGCCTCAAAGCCCCCTTCCCGCAGCAGGCGGGTGGCGGTGGCCGAACGGTTGCCGCTGCGGCAGATGACGAAAATGTGATGATCCTTCATCTCAGAAAGTTCCTGCATACGCCGGGACAGTTCCTGGACGGGGATGAGCCGCGATCCGGCGATATGCCCCAGGGGACCGTCATATTCCCCGGGGGTCCGCACGTCCAGAACGAAGGTCTCCCGGCCAGCGGCGATCCGGTCGCTCAAGGCCTGGACGGAGATGGTGGGCAACTCCTGGGGGGCCGTCTGGGACCCAGCCTGCTTTTGACCGCAGCCTGCCCAGGCCAGACTACCCAGGAGGATCAGGGAAGAAACGTATGTTGTGTTCATGAATGTATTTATTTGCTAGATTGCGTCGATAGCCTTTTGAAGATTGGTGTTTACCTCTTCCGCTATCTCCGCAAGATCGGGATGATCAACGAGCCCCAGCATAGCCAGGGCATTGATGGCCGCCACTCGCACCGTGCCGTCATCGTTTTGTGAGACAGTGACATTGCACGGGAGGAGCAGCCCAATCTCCGGTACCGCAGACAGCGCACGGTGCGCACTGGCCGGGTCGCAGGCCCCCAGGATTTTGTAGGGCCGGAAATCCACATCGAGCTTCTTTTTCAGGGTGGCCTGCACGTCGATCTCGGTGAGCACACCGAACCCCTGTTCCTGCAAAGTGGCGCGCACCCGGGATTCGGCTGCTTCCATGGTCATATCCATGTCGCGATGATATCCTAAATCCATAGCCGTTGACCTTTCAATTCATGGAGGTTGGATGTATAAATCCATAAAAAGGTTACAAAAAGGGATCGGTTAGTCGTCGAAATCACGGCTGGACGCCTCATACCACAGTACCGGGCAATCGCGCAGCTGGGCCAATATTGTGCCCCCCAATTGCTCGGTGATCCCGTAGAATATCGATGTACCCGCTCGCCGCCGCCGGATAAGGCGCGACTCACGAAGGATCTTAAGGTGCTGGCTGGTCATCGCTTGAGTGAGCCCCACATGCTCCTGTATCGCTGTGACGGTTTCTGGATCACCTTCAACGAAATACAGGATCTGCAACCGGGCCGGATGGCCCAATACTTTCAGCAAGCCGGCTGCGTAGGCCAGACTGGCCCGAGTGGGGGTGGACACTGCTTCAATATCCATGGCCAAATTTACGCGCGGGTATATTAATATAATACAATATTCACCATTGGACCTTCCCAACTACGCCCAAGTGTGACTTTCATCACAAGCACCCCCCTTGGCATTGAGATAGGGTGGTGCCGTTCTGGGTTAGAGGGGCCAGAGCTTGGGGATGAGGTAGGAGCCCATGAGCCAGAAGCCGAAGTTGAGGGGCATCCCGAACCGCAGGTAATCCTTGAAGCGGTAACCCCCCGGCCCGTAGACCATCATGTTGGTTTGATACGACATGGGGGTCATAAAGGCCGCCGATGAGGCAAAGGCCACGGCGATCAGGAACGGCCGGGGGTCCACGCCGAGCCCGGCGGCCAGGCTGATGGCAATCGGCGCCACGATGATGGCCGTGGCGTTGTTGGAAACCATTTCGGTGAGTAGCGAAGTGCACAGGTAGAGCAGGGCCAAGGCCGCCGGGGCCGCCAGGTGAGGTGGAAAGAAGTCGATGAGTCGCATGATGCCATCGGCAATAAACTGCGCCGTTCCGGTATTTGCCATGGCATACCCCAGGGGCACGAAAGCGGCAATGAGGAAGAGCACCGACCACTCCACAGATCGGTAGGCCTCCTGGATGTCCACCGCCCGGATAAGGAGCAGGATCACCACCGCCAACAACGAGCCACGCAAAATATCGACCACCCCGGTGGCCACCAGGATCAGCATGATGGGCAGCAGGGCCATGATCACCCACCAGAAACGGCTCCGGTGCAGCTCGGACTTGACTTCGGAAATGATAATCAATTCATCCGAGCGGCGCAATTCGTTCAGCCGGTCCCTGGGGGCCAACATAAGCAGGGTGTCCGAGATCCGCAGAGGTATGTGGGCGATTTTCGACCTCAAAGTGGCCCCCTGGTGGCGGATCGCCAGCACAAAGGCCCCGAAATGGCGCCGGAAGTCGATCTCCCGCAGCGTCCGGCCAATGAGACTGCTGGTAGGCGTGATGAGTCCCTCGGCCAACACCTGCTCATCGGTGGAGAGCGCGGTGTCACCGAGTTTGATGTCGGTGAGCAGGCTCACCCCCTGTTCCTGCCTCATCCGCATGAGGTTATCCACTACCCCCCGAACAATCATGACGTCCCCGGGCTCCAGGGGGATGTTGCGAATGTTCTCGACGAAGCGGAGCTTACCCCGGAGAATGGCCAGCACGGTGATGTCGTAGTTTTCGTTGACCCCGACCTCCTTGCAACTCTTCCCCACCAGTGCGGAGCCATCCTCTACACGCAGCTCGGTTAAATAGGTACCCATGTGGTATTTCCGGGTCAGGGAACTGATGCCCACCCTGGCCGGCAACATGCGTCGACCAAAGATGAGGGTATAGGACAGGCCTACCACGAGGAAGACCCCTCCCAGGCGGGCGAATTCAAACATGCCCAGAGGGGGCAGCCCCTCCTCGATGACAAATGCATTGACGATTAGATTGGTGGATGTGCCGACGAGTGTGAGTGTGCCGCCAATAATGGCCGCGTATGACAGGGGCAGGAGCACCTTGCTCGGGCTGACATGGAAGCGGCGAGACAGGTCCATGGCCAGGGGAATGAACATGGCCACCACCGCCGTGTTGCTCAGAAAGGCTGAGGTGATACTCACCACGATCAGGAAAATGCTTATACCGAGCCATTTCTTGGGCCCCACCATTCGGCTTAGCTGCCGCGCCGCCACTTCCAGAATGCCGGTCCTGGTCAGCGCGTGGCTCAAGATAAACAGGGCGCCGATGGTCACCACAGCCGGGTTGCTCAAGCCCTTCACCGCCTGTTCGCCATCCACGAAGCCCGTCAGCAGCAGGATGGCCAACATGCCAAAGGCGGTAACCTCCATGGGGAACAGTTCCAGAGCGAACACCACCAGGGTGACCACAATGAGGGCCAGCATGAAGAAAATTTCAAAGGTCATGGTTTGCTCGCCACCGCACGGGTGAACGCCAACCGTGCTGCCCACCGTCGCCACATTCGATACGGCTGCCTAGTCCAGGTCGGCATTGATAAATCCCGCCAGAAATTTCGGATAGAAGTAAGTCGATTTGGGGGGCATCACCGCCTGACGTTCGGCCACCTGGAGTAGAGTTTCTACTGAGGGCGGGCGCAGCAGGAAGGCCCAGTCGCCGCTCTCACCAGCCAGTTTAACGGCCTCTTCGGCTTCGTGCAAATAGTCGAAACGGTCAGGCAGCTCCGACCGGGTAGCCGCTGAGATGAGCGGCAAGATTTTCTCGTGGAGTATCCCTACATCCCCCAGCAGGTCAGCCTGTTTCCAGGATGGGGCCCCATCCCCGGCCCCCCGGCGCCACCCGATCTTAAAGGCATATCCCAGGGTTGGCGATACAGCCACCATAATCCCCTGGGAGGGTTGCTGAGTCGCCTCCCGGTAGAGCCGGGGCCAATGGTCCGCTGGATAGCGCTCCACGGAAAATTCCTCGGACAAGCCGGTTTCCAGTGATGAGCCATCGAGGGCCAGACTGACAGTGCGGTGGGTGGGCAGCACCAGCAGGCCCGGATCACTGCTGGAAACCAGGGTCATGAGGGTCGTGCCGGGGCGGCCCAGATGCTGGAAGTAGGCCACGCTGGTTTCGTAGCGGTGGTGGCCATCGGCGATAGTGATGGTGCGACCGGCCAGGCTGGCCTGGAGGCCGGCAATGCGGCCTTCATCGATAATGCGGTATAGCCGGGAGATATGACCGTCGTCGCCCCGGGCGGTTCGTAGCGGCGACCCCTGGGCCACCTCGGCCAGCTGACGCCGGACTTCGCCTTCATCGTCCCTGAAAATCCCGAACATCTGGCTGAACTGAGCGCCGGTGGCCTGGTACAGGCGCAGGCGATCCGCCTTGGGTCCCCTATGAGTGTGCTCGTGACGCATCACTTCCCCCGGCCGGTAAGGACCGCTGTTCACCTTGGCGACCAGGGCCTGGCGGATGAAGGTCCGCCCTTCGTGGCTGAATTCCTGTTCCCATAAATAGAATGCCGGGCTGGGTTCGGTGCGCAATATGCCCTTCTGCCGCCACTGCTCGAACATCCGGGCGGCTGCTTGGTAGGGGTCGCCATCGGGTCCGTCTTCAGGAAGAATAAGCCGCACAATGTTGCTGGGACTCCGGTCCTTGAGGCGCTCCCGGTCGGGCGGTCGGATGACGTCGTATGGCGGGGCCACAAAGGGGGTGACGTCGACCTCGCTATCGGGATGGAATAAGATCGCTGTGAAGGGATGTATGGTTGCCATAGCCTCGTCTTTGCTGCACTTGCGAAGAGTTAACTTACTTCCGCCAGTCATCGAAATAAAGGCCAGGCGAAAACGACCCCATTCCGGAATTTTCGTTGCCAATGATCGGTCCAGCGTAGCTAACTTCACCTGTTGTTCGTCCCGGCAAAAGTTCATCAAGGCAAATTTGGACTGATGCTTCCGTTGAGAGTCAACTAAAATTATCGTTCCCCACCTTAACCCTGTTCCTATGGCCCACCCTGAATAAATCATGTCCAGATCTCAGATCCTGATCGTCCTGAAAGCCGCGAGCATCATCCTGTTCCTGTACCTGTTCATTGTGGGTATCGGGGCTATGGGGCATTCATTCAAGCTCTTCGGCCGGGATTTCTCGGAGCGTATCCTCGCGACAACCGCCTCGCCACTGGTAGGCTTGGTCATCGGCATCCTGGCCACTTCCCTGGTCCAGAGCTCATCGACCACCACCTCCATCATCGTCGGTATGGTGGCGGGGGGCGCCCTGTCCATAGAAGGGGCCATCCCCATGATCATGGGCGCCAATGTGGGGACGACGATTACCAACACCATGGTATCGATGGGTCACTTGACCCGCCGGACAGAGTTTCGCCGGGCCTTCGCCGCTGCCACCGTCCACGATTTTTTTAACCTGTTGACCCTGGCCATCCTCTTCCCCCTGGAGCTGGCCACCGGCTTCCTCACGCGCCTGGCCACCTGGGGCGGAACCGCCTTCGAAGGCATTGGGGGTATGAAACTGGGCAACCCCCTCAATGCGGCCACCAAACCCGCCATCAATTTGATGGCTGACCTGGTGGGCCAGCACCCCGCCCTGCTGTTCATTGCGGCCATCATCCTCACCTTCGCCATGCTGGCGGCCATCGTGAAGGTATTGCGCAGCCTGGTGCTGGAAAAGGTGGAGGCCTTCTTCGATGCCTACCTCTTTAAAACCACCCTGCGGGCCTTGACCTTCGGGATCATACTCACTGTGCTGGTGCAGAGCAGCTCCATCACGACCTCCCTGGTGGTCCCATTGGTAGGGGCCGGCCTATTACGCCTGTCCCAGATTTTTCCCTACACCATGGGGGCCAATCTCGGCACCACCGTGACGGCGATTCTGGCCGCCCTGTCCACGGCCAACGTGGCAGCCATCACCGTGGCCTTCGCCCATCTGTTGTTTAACGTTATCGGCATCGCCATCATCCTGCCCTTTCGGCCTCTTCGTCGAATCCCGATCTATTTGGCCGAGCGCATGGCGGAACAGGCCATAAAAAACCGGCTTATCCCCTTGGTATATATTGGTTTGGTGTTCTTCGCTTTACCCTTAACTTTGTTCATTCTCATGAGGTAATGTATGTGGAAATCCCTCCTATCAAGCCTGTTTAAAGAGGATAACCTTTATATCCAGGCCCTCAATGAATCCTACGAGATGCTGGATCTGGATCTGTCCATGTACGAGGCCTCGGTCGAGTCCCTGCGCCATTCCGACACTGGCGATGTGAATATTGATATCTACCAGTTGGACAAGAAGATCAATGCCTATGAGCGGGATGTGCGCAAAAAGGTCATGACCCACCTGAGCGTTACCGGGTCCAAGGACCTGGCGCCGGGCCTGATCCTCATCAGTGTCGTCATTGATATCGAGCGCATCGGCGACTACACCAAGAATATCAACGATATGGCCCAGCAGCACACCAAGCGCCTGAAGGCCGGAAGCATCGAGGAAGACCTCCAACTCGTCGAGAGCCGGGTCACCAGCCTGTTCAGTGATATGATCAAGACCTTCAAGAACAGTGACGAGGACAAGGCCCGCCAGCTCATGGAAGCCTATAAGGGGGGGATATCAAACAATTGCGATGAGATCACCAACCGGATCGTCAACGGCGAGGTCACCGACCTGCCCAGCGCCGACGCCGCCGCCGTGGCCCTGTACGCCCGCTACCTGAAGCGCATCGCCGCCCACTCCCGGAACATCATCACCAGCGTGGTGAACCCCTTCGACCGCATCGGCTACAAGTACAAGGAGCCGGCGTAGTAGGGCCGTGCGTCGGTTTGGCCGACCCTCTAAGCACTCAACTCCCCCAGCCAATCTCCAAACCCCTCCCCGATTGCATCCCTGACTTCCCGGAAGACGGTCAGCACCTCTTCTTCCGTCCCCACGGCCCGGGCGGGATCGACAAAGCCCAGGTGCCGCCGGTGGATGACTCGACCGGTAAAGATGGGGCAATTCTCGCGGGCGTCGTCGCAGACGGTGATGACCTCGTCGAAGGGGTGGGAGAGGAACTGCCCCACTGACTTGGGCTGGTGCCGGGAGATGTCCAGCCCCACCTCGGCCATAACCTTGATGGCCAGAGGATGGACCTCCCTGGCGGGAACGGTACCGGCGGAGCAAACCGCCCAACCCGGCCGCAGATTTCGGAGGAAAGCCTCGGCCATCTGGGAGCGGCACGAATTGCCAGTGCAGAGGATCAAGACGCGCATGGATATTCCCCATCAGCGACAGCTGCGGTACGGGCTTACTGCTGCAATATGCCCTACCGTCGCAGGCGTTTCAAACGACCCCCAACGGATCAGCAGTCGTGGTACATCTCGAACTCGAAGGGATGGGGCCGCTGGCGCATGTTGTCCACCTCCTCCCGGCGCTTGTAGTCGATGAAGACCTCGATAAGATCGGTCGT
>JADFNF010000071.1 GCA_022563485.1 Fidelibacterota bacterium
CGGGAGGCCCTCAACCGGCTGGCCATTGGTGGAACGGCGGTGGGTACCGGCATCAACACCCATCGTGAGTTTGGCAGCCGGATGGCCAAAGAGCTGTCGAACCTTTCCGGATTGACCTTTATAGAAGCCCCCAATCACTTCGAGGCCCAGGGCACCATCGACAGCGCGGTGGAAGTCTCCGGCGCCTTGAAAACGGTGGCCGTCAGCCTGAGCAAAATCGCCAACGACCTCCGGTGGCTGGGTTCGGGCCCCCGGGCAGGTCTGGGGGAGTTGAAGCTGCCCCCTGTCCAACCCGGTTCCAGCATCATGCCCGGGAAGGTGAACCCGGTCATTTGCGAGGCCCTGATCCAGACCTGCGCCCAGGTTATCGGCAACGATGCCGCCATCACCCAGGGCGGTCTCGGCGGGGTGTTCGAACTGAACCTCATGCTCCCCCTGGTGGCCCGTAATCTCCTGGAGAGTATCGAGATCCTGGCGGGAGCGTCCACCATGTTCCGGGAGAAGCTGGTGGAGCAGTTGGAAGCCGACGAGCAGCAGTGTGCCGACTATATCGAAGGAAGCCTGGCCATGTGTACGGCTCTGGCCCCGGTCATTGGGTACGATGCTGCCGCCGCCATCGCCAAGGAGGCCTATGCGACGGGCAGGACAGTGCGGGAGGTGGCCCGGGAGCGGCAGGTGGTCCCCGAAGAAGAGCTGACCCGTCTGCTCGATCCTATGGACATGACCCAGCCCAAGGGGTAGGGGCGCAACAGACCGGTCATCCGCCTCAAAATGGGTCGTTTCGTTGATGTTTCATGCTCTTCGAAGGCAACAAGGGGCGAAAAGTCCTGAACCATGCGTCCTCCCAGGCGTATATTGTTCCAAGATAACGTGCGACCAGCCATGCTCAAACCTGAAGATGACGAACTGACGACCCGGACCTCCCGTCTGGATGAATCTTCCGAGGGGGAAACGGCCGGCCCGGCTGGCAAGCCTTCCAACGGTTGGCGACAGGCTTTTCGCAACGCTTTCGTGACCCTGGTTGTGACCGGATTGGCGTTAGTGGCCTACCTGTACTACCTTTCCCGCGATCTCCCTTCCATTGTCCAGTTGCAGAATTTCAGCCCTGCCGTGGCTACCAAGATTATCTCCCGGGACGGCAAAGTGATCACCGAGCTGTTTACCCAGCAACGGATCCTCATCCCCATGGAACAGATGCCGGTGGACGTGCGCTACGCACTGGTTTCCATGGAGGACTCGCGCTTTTATAACCACTGGGGCGTCAGCATGCGGGATGCGGCCCGGGCCGTGGTGGTGAACCTGGCCAGTCTAAGCTACCGGCAGGGATTCAGCTCCTTGACCCAACAGCTCGCCCGGAACCTCTACGATTCCATCGGCTTCGGGAAGACCATCAATCGGAAGCTCAAAGAGGTCCTTACCGCCATTCAGGTTGAGCGCACCTACACCAAATCGGAGATCATGGAGATGTATCTCAACTCCATTTACTTCGGTCACGGGACCTATGGGATCCAGGCGGCGGCCAGGGAATTTTTTGGTGTGGATGCCAGGGATGTCAATCTGGAACAGGCCGCCATCCTGATCGGAGTCCTTCCCTCGCCGGCCCGTTACAGCCCCAAGACCCATCCAGACCGGGCTTTTCGGCGGAGGAACCTGGTGCTCAGCGCCATGGTCGACAAGGGCTACATCGAGGCCCATGAATACGACCGGCTCAAGTACCGGCCTATCGACGTGGAATGGCAGCGGCCCACGCCGGGTTTCGCGCCTTATTTCACCGAGCATGTCCGGCGGAGGATGGAGCTGGTGGACGAACAGATGGGCATCAACCTTTACCGGGACGGGTTGGAGATTCACACCACTCTCGACTCCCGCATGCAGGACATCGCTGAGCGGATATTTATGGAAGAAATCCAGGTGAACCAGGCCGTGCTCAATAAGACCCTGCTGGGCTCCGATTCCCTGATTGCCACCGTGATTGATACCACCACTTTCTCACTGGATTCGGTGAAGGCGATGATCACCGGCGAGATCCCCCTGGATGACCAGCTGAAAGACCGGCTGCTGGTTCAAGGGGCCTTTATTCTGCTGGAGAACGATACCGGCCATATCCTGGCCATGATTGGTGGCCGCATGGATTATCCGGACTTTTTCAACCGGGCCACCCAGGCGAGACGCCAGCCCGGCTCCACGTTCAAGCCCCTGCTCTATATGACCGCTATCGATAAAGGCTACCCGGTCTCCACCCAGCTGCTCAATCAGTCTTTGGCCAGCACCAATGATGCGCTCATCGATACCAGTATCTGGAACCCGCAGAATGACGATGGCTCTTCCAGCGGCCTGATCACCATGCGGGAAGGCCTGAAGCGTTCGGTCAATATTGTTTCAGCCCGGATGATCCAGGAACTGGTCTCGCCGTCCGAGGTGGTGGCCATGGCCAAGCGGTTCCAGATCAACACTCCCCTACGCGCCGTACGGGCCATTTCCCTGGGGACCAGCGAGGTGTTGCCCCTGGAAATCACGGCCGCCTATGCCGTCGTTGCCAATGGCGGCGTGTGGGTGGAGCCCCTGGCCGTGACCAAGGTGATTGACCGGCGGGGCAAGACCATCAGAGAATTTATCCCCGAGCGCAAAGAGGTCATCAGTGCCGACAAAGCTTATATTCTCCTGGACCTTATGAGAGGGGTTCTCGATGGCGGAACGGGCAGCCGGGTCCGGTGGATGTTTAATTTCAATCGGCCCGCCGCCGGAAAAACTGGGACCACCGATCGATTTACCGATGCCTGGTTCATCGGCTTCACCCCCCAGCTCTCGGCCGGCGTTTGGATCGGTGTGGACGATCCCCGGATGAGTCTGGGGGAGAAACGCTATGGCAACATCGCTGCCCTGCCCATCTGGGCGCGAATCATGCGGGAGATCCACGAGAATCTCCTTGACCTGCCCATTGCCAACTGGGAGATGCCCGATGGTGTGGTAGTGATGAATATCTGTCAAGTCACCAAGGACCGCCCCACCAAGTATTGCCCCAGGGTAAAAGAAATCTTTCTTGAGGGCACCGAACCACCCGATGAGTGCCAGCTGCATACCGGTATCAAATCCCGTCCCTATGATCCGGATGAGGATATTTTCCTGAACTGATACCACCGATCCATAGTTAGATTGGGTCGTGGTCCGGGCATTTAAAATTCACTCGACCCAACGACTATGCTGAGAGCCGTTCTCTACTGGGTATCTCAGAAACGCTGGCTCCTATTTGCCGCGGTCTTGAGTTTTGTTCTTTACAATCTGCCTTATCCCGATGGCATCTCCGCGAATGGCTACCGGACCATCAACATCGTCATTATCGTTCTGATTCTCATTGTCAGCGAGGCTGTGCCCCTGCCGGCTATTGCCCTCCTCATTGCCGTGCTCCAGGTGACCTTTGGCATCGGCGATTCCAGCGAAGTCGCCCGGTCCTTTATGAGCGATGCCGTCTTCTTTATCATGGGCTCCCTGATGTTGGCCGTGGCTATCGTCAAGCAGGGCTTGGACGCCCGGCTGACTTTGGGCATTCTCGCCCTGACCGGTACGAAAGTCACTTCCATCATGTGGGGCTTTTTCATCATTTCCCTGCTGCTCACCTCCTTTATCGGGGAACACGCCGTGGTGGCCATGCTCCTGCCGGTGGTGCTGACCCTGGTACGCAACACGTCCGAGGATAAAGGTGAGGTGAAAAATCTCACCAACCTCCTCCTTTTTGCCCTGATATACGGCTCCATCATCGGGTCCATCGGCACACCGTCCGGCGGCGCCCGAAACGCCATCATGATCGGCTACTGGCGTGATTTCGGCTTGGCCCAGATCGGCTACCTGAAATGGATGACCTATACCTATCCCCTTATGCTGATCCAGATTCCCTTTGCCGGTTGGATTCTCCTGCGCGCCTTCAAACCTGAACACCAGCGGTTGGACCGGGCGGTCCGCAAACTCCGGGCGCAGGTGGGCCGAAGTGGTGAACTTACCAGACAGCAGATCTTGGCCATCATCCTGTTCGTTCTCATTTTTCTGGGATGGATTTTTCTGTCGGACCACATCGGCATGGGAATCGTAGCTCTGGGCGGGGTTTTTCTTTACCTGGCAACCGGGCTGGTGGAATGGCAGGAGATCAACCAGCGCACCAATTGGGGCGTCGTCTTACTTTTCGCAGCCGTCATCTCCCTGGGAACCCAGCTTTCAAACACCGGAGCCGCCCTGTGGCTGGCCCAGCACCTGCTAAGCCTCATGGACCCGGTATTGCAGCAGTTCGCTCTGGCGCAGTATCTTCTGGTCATGGTGGTCACAACCGTAGTCGCCAATGTGATGAGTCCCAGCGCCACGGTGGCCATGCTGGGACCGCTGTTTATAAACTTTGAGGGGAATACCATCTTTTTAGGCTTCACCACCGCCGTGGCGTCGGCCTTTGGGTACTTTACTACCGTAGGGTCTCCGGCGGGGATGATCGTCGCGGCGACCGGCTTGGTCAAGGCCAAAGATTTTCTGCGTGCAGGCTGGCGCTTTGCCCTGATGTCGGCCTTCTTTCTGATTTTAGCACTCCTGTTTTACTGGCCCAGGATTTATACGGACGTATGATGGATCATGGCCAGGAACTGAGCGAGGACAAGTGATGCGCTTCCTTGTTGCCGTTAGCAGCACCATCTACTCGGAACGGACCCTTCAGATCGGAAGCGCCGTCGCCAATGCATTCGCTGCCGATCTGTCAGTGGTCTACGTCGGCGATCGGCCCAAGGAGATTCTCTCGACCGGGGTTGGCCTGTCCCGGGATGCCCTCGTGAACTGGAACATCCATCAGCCCGGCGTGGATGTCCTCAGGTGGGCCTACCGCCGTCTTCAGGAATACGAGTTTATCGACCCGTCGGCGGAGCAGTTTGATCCTGCTAATCAGGTGGGGGATGCCGACCATATCCGGGTGGTGGTGCCCCATGTGCACGGGGAAAAGATCCGCCTGATCCTCCGGGAAGGTGAGCCGGTGGATGAGCTGAAAAAGGAAACCGAATACCGGGATTACCTCCTCACCATTGTGGGCGGCGGCTCCCGCAAGCGCCTGACCCGCCAACTGGTGCAGTTCGTGGACACGAGCCTCCTGTTCGTGAAAAATTTTGACCCGAACAGGAATTACAAGGTACTCCTGTGCGTGGACGATTCGCGAGCCACCAAGCGGGCCGTGATCTTTGGTGCCCAGGTTGCGACCCATTTCAAGAGCCAGGTGGAGCTGTTGACGGTGAGCAAGACCAAACGGTTCGGACCGGGATACCGGGGGGCGGCCCAATGGGCGGAGCACTACCTCAAACGACAGAAAGTACCGTTCACTCAGTACTTTGAAACCGGTGATCCCATCACCGTCTTTACCAGGATGGCCGGAAGCGACCACATCATCATCATGGGCAAGTCCAAGCAGAGCCCTCTGAAAACTTTCCTGATAGGCTCCAAGCCGGGGGAGACGGTGCTGAGGGCCCAGGGCCCGGTGATATTGGTGAAGTAGGGCAACGTCCTTCCACTGGAGCAACTTCTTCCATTGCTATAGTCTATAATAACGCTTGCCGCTATTAACGTGCTGCGTTAATATCCCGCGTATGATTAAAAGTTTCCGGGATAAGGAGACTGAAAAGGTCTTTCATTATAAACATGCCCGTCGGTTACCCAATAACATCCAACGAATTGCTCAGCGCAAACTGGCGATACTTGATGCTGCAGAATCTGTACAGGATTTGGTGGTGCCTCCCGGAAACCGTCTTGAGAAATTGGCGGGTGACCGGGAAGGACAATTCAGTGTACGGATTAACAATCAATGGCGAATCTGTTTTCGATGGATGAGCGGTGACGCCCATGATGTTGAGATTGTGGATTACCATTAAGAGGTGAAAATGGTTGAAGAAAAATATGCTCCCATACATCCTGGAGAAATTCTGCTGGAGGAATTCCTTAAGCCTATGGGGATCAGCCAGTACCGGTGCGCCCTGGACATTCATGTGCCGCCCCGGCGCATCAACGAGATTGTTCACGGTAAGCGGTCCATTACCGCCAACACCGCCATTCGGCTGTCGCGCTACTTCGGCCTGTCGGAACGTTTCTGGCTTAACCTGCAGACCCGTTACGCCCTCGAAGTGGAAAAGGAGCGTCTTAAAGGTCGTCTGGAAAGGGAGGTGGTGGTGCTTGAGCCCACCGGCTGAAATGCGGGTACGGTCCTGCGGGCCCAGGGTCCGGTGATATTGGTGAAGTGACCCGCCCGGCCAGGAACCCCCGCACCGTAACTTCCTTCCACGGGTTGAACCACCCGACCCGTGGCCCCGTCAGGCTATGTCCTGAAGGTTGATGGATAGCACCGCGCCCGGCCGCACCTGATTTAAAGGGACCGCGAATGACGCCGAAAATCATCATCCGTAGTTATCTGGTCACTACGGGTATTTTCAATCTCTCTGCCTCCATTATTTGGGGGATCAATACCCTGTTTCTCATGCATGCAGGGCTGGACATATTCGGCGTCTTTGTGGCCAACGGTATTTTCACCGCCAGTATGGCTCTGTTTGAAATACCCACTGGCGTCCTGGCCGATACGCGCGGCCGCCGGGCCTCCTTTCTGCTCAGCATCCTGGTCATCTTGATCGGTACCCTCGGCTACGTGTGGGTTGCGGCGACGTCAGGGAGCCTGCTCGGCTTCAGTATCATGTCGGCGGTGCTGGGGCTGGGCTACACCTTTTATTCCGGCGCGGTGGAGGCCTGGCTGGTGGATGCCCTGAAGGCAACGGGCTTTCAGGGCAACCTTGACCGGGTCTTTGCCCAGGGAGGTATGGTATTCGGCGCGGCCATGCTCGTGGGCAGTCTGGGTGGCGGACTGCTGGGCACCCTGGACTTGGCCCTCCCCTATCTGGTTCGGTCCGGGCTGCTGATTGGGGCCTTTGGGGTCGCCTGGTTCACCATGCACGACATCGGCTACACTCCCAAGGCGCTTCGCCTGCGGACACTGCCCCGGGAGATGGGCAAGATCGCCACGGCCAGCATGACCTTCGGCTGGCGGGTGATCAGCGTACGGCTGCTCATGACCGTATCCCTTATCCAGGCTATATTCATGGCCTGGGGCTACCACTCCTGGCAGCCCTATTTTCTGGGCTTGTTGGAACGGGAGGGGGCTATCTGGATCGCCGGCGTGATTGCGGCTCTGATCTCGGTAGCCACGATGATCGGCAACGGCCTGGTGAGCCGGCTCGGGCACCTTGTCACCTACCGGTCGACCATCCTGCTCTGGGCCGTCGTGGGAGCCGGTATCGGTGCCGTAGCCGTGGGACTGGCCGGCAATTTTTGGCTGGCCGTGTCGCTCTACCTGTTATTGATGGTAGGCTTCGGGGCGGCGGGGCCGGTGAGGCAGGCCTACCTGCACCAACTTATCCCCTCTGAACAGCGCGCCACCATCGTCTCCTTTGATTCATTGATGGGGAGCATCGGGAGCGGGGGCGGGCAGGTTGGCCTGGGATATCTGGCGCGTCAGCAATCCCTTTCGGTGGGCTATATTACGGGAGGTTTGCTTACCCTGCTGGCCTTGCCGGTGGTGCTGCTCCTGCGGCGGTTGCGCCAGCCGGAAGACCGTATGAACTTATCCAGCGATTCCGAACCGGCGTAAGGAATCCGGCCGTAGCTAGCGCGGACCCCCGGGGAAATGATGGGACCTCAGTTTTTCGCGGGCGTGATGGACAGTACCTTGTAGAGCCGCTCTTCCACGGCATGGGGCAGGTGATTCGGATTGGGGTGCGTTCTGCGATAGAGGGTGACGGTCTGCGTGACGCTGTCGAACTGGGCACGGCAGTCGGGACAATCCGCCAGGTGCCGGGCGACTTCCTCGCAGAGTTCGGCATCCAGGTCTTCCCCCAGCTGTTCGCAAATAGTGCGTTTGAGCTCGTCTGAATGCGGTGTCATGAGCGGGCCCTCTCAGGTTGTTTCAGGTGTGCCAGGCGGTTTCGCAGCTGGATGCGCGCCCGCATGAGCCGGACCTTTACGTTGGCCTCGGTGATGCCCATCAAGTCCGCCGTTTCCCGGGTGCTGCGGCCGTCCACATCCCGGAGGAGGAAAACGACCCTCAGGTTCTCGGGCAGCTTGCTGATGGCATCATCCAGCGACTCCCGGATGAAGGCCGTATCTTCCCGGTCGTGGCCCGGTATCAACCCCTGACCGCTATTCCAGGAAGCTAGCTGCTCAAAGTCCTCCGGTGCGATGTCCACATCAGGTGACTGTTGTTGCTGCCGCAGTTTGCCCAGGGCAATGTTGGTGGCAATTCGGTAGAGCCAGGTGTAAATGGCGCTCCGTCCTTCAAAGGAGTCCAGCTTGCGCATGACGGTCAGGAAGGTCTCCTGGAGCACATCTTCGGCATCGGCCTGGTTCTGGGTCAGGCGCAGGGCCACCCCGTATATCCGGCTCGAATAACGCTGGACCAAATCGCTGATATCCGGCGGGGCTGGTTCGACCACGACTCCTACGGCTCCCGGTTAGCTGGGTGGGCACCATGCCGACCACACGAAGAACGGAATCTACGACCTCGCCGGGTCGTTGGCCAGGTAGTAATCGAGTTTGTCAGTGATCGTCTGCTTGGGTACGGCGCCGACAATCTGATCGACCACCTGCCCGTCCCTGAAAATGAGCAGGGTGGGAATGCCGGTCACGCCGAACTCGCCCGGTTTGGCATTCTCGTCGGCGTTGAGCTTGCCGATTTTGGCCCGGCCCTTGTATTCCCCGGCAATTTCTTCCACGATCGGGCCGATCATCCGGCACGGGCCGCACCAGGGCGCCCAAATATCGACCAGGGCCAACCCCTTGTGTTGCGTAATCTCCTCATCCCAGGTTGCATCGGTTAATGTCACGGGCATGTTACCCTCCTTCTCGTTTTACGTTTTCAACCGTGTTGCGTCGTTTCATCCGTTAGATGCAAACCAATGGGTTTGGTTACATCAGTCATGTTGATCGCCTTGCTCCGCCTGGCAGAGTCATCTAAATTCCCGGCCACAGGCGTGCCGGCTGGGGATGGTGCCCCTCCGGGTCTGTACCGATGATAACTCCCAACACCCGGAGAGGCTTCTATGGGCAAATATGTCATGTGGGTGGGCGGCGGTGTGGTGCTTTTGGTGGCCCTTTTGCTGATTTATCCCAATCTATTCTTCCGTATTTCTGAGCCGATCCGATCCGGCGATCTCAGCTTGCCGGGCCTGTACCAGCCCGTCACCGTCCACTATGACGCCTACGCCGTACCGCACATCTATGCTGAAAACGAACATGACCTCTTTTTTGCCGCCGGGTATATCATGGCCTCGGAACGACTCTTCCAGATGGACTTGACCAACCGGGCGGTCCAGGGGCGTTTGGCGGAAATGAATGCTGGACTGGTGGCTGCCGATAAATACCTGCGCACCTGGGGCTTTCACCATATCGGCCGGCAAATCGTACCGGAGATGGACCCGGTCACCCGACAGATCATCCAGTGGTCCTGTGATGGCATTAACGTCTATATCAACGCTCACCTAGACGACCTGCCCCTGGAGTTCAAGCTGGCTGGTCACCGGCCCTTGATGTGGGATCCGTCAATTGTTACCGGATTTAGCCGTCTTCAGGGGGAAAACCTGAACAATGCTTGGAGCCATGAACTGGCCGTTGACCAGCTGCGCAGGGTTTTGGGTGAAGATCAAGTCCGCGATCTTATCCCCCCCTATCCAGGGGAAAATTTGGTAGATATGTCCCCGGCGACAGAATCCCTGACAGGTCTACTGGCGGCCCTCACAGCCATTCAGCAGGAAATGGAACCCTTCCTGGG
>JADFNF010000072.1 GCA_022563485.1 Fidelibacterota bacterium
CTGGCTTGATTTTTTGCCGGATAAGCTGCGCTATAATTTAAATTTCGGGTAGCCGCCCGGTGGACCACTAACTGTCTCATTGAAGCATCCTGTCCTGAAGAGGTCAACGCATTACACAAAGCTTCCCATGGACTTGAGGCCGATAAAATTATAGATGGCATTTAATCAGCTATATTTTCGATTCGTATCTTTTTATATCTATTATAATACGTTTATTATTAGTCATATATAGAATAATATAATCCATGTTATTGTCAATTCATATTGAACTCATATTCACTGCCCTTTGCATTTAGCGCTAGTACAGTTTGTATAAGTTGGGGGAGCAGTGCCAGATCGTTTCCTTCATTAGGTCAAAACTTTAGGGGCATTAGGTCAAAACTTTGGGGGTCTTGATGGTCTGGTTCGGGTCGCTCTGCGGTTCAACCTGGCCTGCTCTGGCATGGTCCCAGCTTCCAGCCCCGGCCGCGACGGTGATGCCGGCGGCGCCTGTCACTGCTACGGCCACTTCTTGCTCCCCTCCGCCCCTTAGCCGTTTGCTATATTCAGCCTCACAGCCATGAAAACCGTCCACATGATCGTTTCCGGGAGGGTCCAGGGGGTATTCTTCCGGGCGTCTACCCGTGATGAGGCCCGACGGCTGGGGGTGAAGGGCACCGTCCGCAACCGGGCCAACCGGGAGGTGGAGATCGTGGCCGAGGGTGAGGATGGCCCGGTGGACCGGCTGACCCGCTGGGCCCGGCAGGGCCCCCCCGGGGCGCGGGTCGACAGCCTGCAGGTGGAAGAACTGCCTTACGAGGGGACTTTCGAGGGTTTTACCATCCGGCACTAGGGCCACAGCCGGTTACCTTTCAGCCCGCAGCATTCAGCGATCAGCCCCCCAGCCTGCCCTGCGACGCAAACTGCGACTACCACCTTGTTCCACCCCCGGTCAGTACTCGAAGGCACTGCCGCCCAGGAACTCCCGCAGGATCGAGGTTCGGGGGATGGGGTCTTCGTCTATCCCGGTAACGAAGGAAAGGAAGGTCAGAAGCCGCCGGGCCTCGGCGTAGGTCTCGCTGGTCGATGGGACGGCCTTGAGCACCTTCACCGCCCGGCCACGCAGGGCGCCCAACTCGTAGACCAGGGCGGAGTTGAACATGTGGTCGGCCTGCTCCTGGTAGGCAAAGATATGGCGCTCCTCGCCGCGGCGCACGGCAGGCCAGCGGAGGAGGGTCTCCTCAGCGCTATAGCCCCGGAACTGGGCGTCCCGCACCAGTCGCCGGATCAGGCGGCTGTCGGACGATGAGATCCGGTGCTGGTTGTCCACGTTGAGTTGGGTGATGGCGCTGACGTAGAGCCGCTGGATGGACTCGGCGCCCAGTTCCCGGGGAAAGATGGGGTTGAGGCCGTGGATACCCTCCACAATGAGCACCGCGCCGGGTTGGAGCCGCAGCCGTTCGTCTGTATCGCGACCTTGCCCGCGTCTGAAGGAAAATTGCCGTCGGGGAATCGATTCCCCTTTCAGGAGCGCCTGTATGGCGCTGATGAGACCGGGGATGTCCACGGCCGACAGGGCCTCGAAGTCCAGTGTGCCATCGGGCTCAGGGGGCATGACCGTCTGATCGACGAAGTAATGGTCCATGGACAGGGCCAGGGTGCTGTAGCCGTTGACTTTGAGCTGGATGGCCAGCCGTTTGGTGGTGGTGGTCTTTCCCGACGAGGAGGGACCGGAAACGAAGACGACCCTTTTGGAAGGCAAATGTTCGCAGATATCGTCTGCGATGCGGGCAAGGGTCTTTTCATGGAGCGCTTCGGCGACCCAGATCAATTCCTGAGACTGGCCGGCTTGCAGACGATCGTTGAGTTGTCCCAGGTTTTTCACGTGGAGCACCCGGCCCCAACGCTCCCGTTGCTGGATCACCTGGTAGAGTTTGGGGCTGTCTGTAAAAGGAGGAACCTCATAGGGCGGCAGGGGGCTGGGGAACCTCAGGACAAAACCGCGATCGTACAGATCCAGGCTGAAGTTCTGCAGGCGGCTTAAATCGGCGGTCATAGGCTCGAAACGATAGTCGAGATAGTGCCCGAAGCGGGTGGCGGGCACCACTGTCCCCCCCAGGCGTTGGAGAATCTCCAACTTGTCGCCCCGGTGTTGTTCCTCGAATCGCTTCTGCAGGGTAAACCGGTCGAGTTCGATGAGCTCCAGAGGTGTATCGCCGGCCACATAGGCGCTGATCTGGCCGGTAAGGCGTTGCAGCTCACCGGCGGTGACGGGTTTATCGGCACCGAAGTGGCAGTAGTAGCCGCCGATGAAGGAGTGTTCAATGTAAAAATCGCGTTCCGGGAAAAGTGCTTCTACGGCAGCGGCCAGGAGGAAGCCGAGGGATGCGTGAACGGCGCTGGGATGGTGACTCTGGTGATCGGGCGGTATCATTCCAAGGTGCGAAAATTACAGGCAAACCGCCTGTTAGGTTAGCCATGATATTTTCGGTTGAGGATGCCCGGTGGCGTGACGGACCTTAAGACACGGCGACCGGCAGGCTGATGATTCGGATAGTTCTCAATAACCGGGAGGGATTAACTTATCCCCCCTAATCCTCAACGGCGTGGCGATGAAAATCCTTTTTAGACAGAGCATCAACCGTGGCTATCGCGGCTTTCCTACCCGTTTCCTCATGCGGCTCTCCACGATAGAGGGTGGCTTCTCGGAGGTCCACCAGATTTTCACGGCCGGTGTTTTTTTGACGTTTCTGGCTCTCGCGCTGGGCGCCCAACCGTGGCATCTGGGCTTCCTGGCAGCTATCCCCCATTTAACCCAGATCTTCCAGCTCATCGGCGCTTACCTGGTGGAGGCCACGGGCGAACGGAAGGTGATCGCCGTGCTCAGTGCCGCAGCCTCGCGGCTGGTGTGGCTGGGGATTCCCCTGCTGTTTTTAATCGATGACCCTTCCCGGGCCATCCTGTGGTTGTTGGGCCTGCTTATCCTGTCTTCCAGCCTGGAATTGATGTCCGGTAACGCCTGGACGACCTGGATGGCCGATCTGATCCCCAGGTCCCTGCGGGGTCGCTATTTCGGCTACCGCCACGGGGTGCTGGCGGCAGTGACCATCACGGTCACCTTGATCGGTGGTCTGTGGCTGGAATGGGGCGGCCGGCGCCTGGGGATGCCGGCCTCGCTGACGGTTATCCTGTTCGCAGCCGTCATGGCCGGTATGGTGGGGGTCGTCCTGTTGGTGCGCCAGCCGGATATTCGTCGGCCCAAGGAGCGGAAAGCGCCCATTGTGAGAGAACTTCTGCTCAGTCCCATGCGGAATGTCCAGTTCCGGCGGGCATTGGAGTTCTTTCTGGTGTGGAACGTGGCCGTGGGCTTTTCAGCCGCGTTCTTCAATGTTCACATGGTGCAACAACTGGATATGACCTATTTCACCATGACCGGCTTCCATTCCATCAAACCCCTGGTGGCCATATTCCTTTTCAGGTGGTGGGGGAAGATCATCGACCAATTTCAAATCCGTTCGGTCCTGATGGTATCGGGGCTGCTGGTCATGACCTTGCCCTTCATGTGGCTGTTCCCGGTGAAGGGCAATATTGGCTGGCTGTGGGTGATTGCAACGCTCAGCGGCCTGGGCTGGACCGGCTTCAACCTGTCGGCCTACACCTATCCCATGCAGCTCAGCCCTACCATTGGCCGGTCCTACTACCTGGCCTATTTCTCCATCATCAGCGGGCTGGGGTTTGTGGTCAGTTCCATCCTGGGGGGGGCGGTAGCGCAGCATCTGACCGATTGGGAGTTGATCGTCGGGGGACACACATTCATGGCCCACCATTTGCTGTTTGTCATGAGCGGACTCGGGCGTGGGGTGGCCTTGCTGCTGCTCCTCCGGCTGAAGGAAATACACGCTCCGGGGACGTTGGCGCTCATCACGCGCATCGGTTCCGGCGTGTGGCGTACCGCCTCCCTGGGCCGTCCATTCCCTCGTTGGATCAGGCGCTCACCGGGAAACTCTGCGACTGGTTAGGCTGTTATCCTAGCCTTATTTCCCTGAAAGGGCCGCCAGCATGACCGCGGTATCGGTGGTGGGCCGCTGGCAGGCGTAATTGCGACAGACGTAGGCGGTGGCCTGTCCGTCCAGGCTGACCTGGGTCTTGATGAAGGGCGCCAGGCGAATGATATCGGCCTCACCATGCTCCTTGATGGGGTGGAAAATGACCACGATATTGGGGTGGTAGGCCCGGCGGAGAGCGGCAAGCATGTTTTCGGTATCGGCGCTCCCCGGTTTACCGGCGATGACCACTTCGTAGGCCGGCCCTACCCCGAAATCCACGGCACTGAGCAGTTGGGCAAAACCGGTTGGGGAGCGATTAACCAGGCTGGAAAATGCCCTGCCCAGAGCGGCGGCTCGTTCCTCCAAAGCGGGGTTGACCGTCATGCGCCCCAGCCGGAGCAGATTCATGGCCGCCACCGAATTGCCCGAGGGGATCGCCCCGTCGTAGATGTCTTTGTGGCGCACCAATAGGGCCTCACCATCATCGGCGGTGAAAAAGAAGCCGCCCCCCTCATCATCCCAGAATTGGTCCAGCATAATGGCGTTAAGTGCCAGGGCTGTCTCAAGATAGTCGGTTTTGAAGGTGGCCTCGTAGAGCTCCAGCAGGCCCCATACGATGAAGGCATAGTCGTCCAGGTGGCCGGTGATGCCGGCCTGTCCGTTGCGGTAGCGGTGCAGGAGCCGTCCACGGTCATCCCGTAGGGTGCCAAGGATGAAGGTGACGGCCTTTTCGGCGGCAGCAATGTAGTCAGGCCGGTCCAAGGCCTGACCGGCCCGGGCCAGAGCGGCAATCATGAGGCCGTTCCAGTCGGTGAGAATCTTGTCATCCTTACCGGGGTGCACCCTTTTCTCCCTGACGGTAAACAGTTGCTCCCGCAGAAGGTCCCACCGCTGTTGGTCCGGTTCCCCCAGGGGCGCTGTCAGGTGCAGGATATTACTTCCCTCGTTCTTTCCGGTGACCCCGTCGCGGAAATTGCCGCCGCGGGCCACGTTCAGGGACGCCATGACGAATTCGGTATCGTCGGAGGACAGGATTTGACGGATTTCGTCATGAGTCCACAGATAAAATTTGCCTTCTTCCCCCTCACTGTCAGCATCCTCGGCGGAATAAAAGCCCCCTTCGCTGGAGGTCATATCCCTTAAAACATAGGTAAAAATCTCATCCACCGTTCGGGCGTAGGCAGCTTTTCCGGTGGCCTGATAGGCCGCGGTATAGGCCAAGGCCAGCATGGCCTGGTCATAGAGCATTTTCTCGAAGTGGGGCACCAGCCATTTTTCATCGGTGGAGTAGCGGTGGAATCCGAAGCCCACGTGATCGTAGATCCCCCCCTGGCGCATGGCCGTCAGGGTCTTTTCCACCATCTCCAGGGTAGCCGGATCCTGGCTGCGGTGCCAGCTGCGCAGGAGAAAGAGGAGCTGGTGGGGCGAGGGGAACTTGGGTTGTGAGCCGAAGCCACCGTACCGGGCGTCGAAGCGGTTTCGGGCCTGTTTCAGGGCCATCGATAATACAGCCTGATCAAGGTCGTTACCGCCGGTAGACTCCTGTGAGCGATTCAACGCCGCAACGACTGCCTGGGCGGCTTCCTCAATGCGGTCCGGTTCATTCAGCCAGGTCTCTCTCAGCCGGGGCAGGAGATCGACCATGCCGGTGCGGCCGTAACGACTCTCTTTGGGGATGTAGGTGGCGGCGAAGAAAGGCCGTTTATCGGGCGTCATCACGATGGTAAGGGGCCAGCCGCCGGAACCGGTCATCATCTGACAGACGGTCATATAAATATTGTCGATATCGGGGCGCTCTTCCCGATCCACCTTGATGGAAATGAAACCTTCGTTCATCAGGCGGGCTACTTCCGGGTCCTCGAACGATTCGTGTTCCATGACATGACACCAATGGCAGGTGGAGTAACCGATGGAGAGGAAAATCGGCTTGTTTTCCCGGCGGGCAGCTTCGAAGGCCTCCTCACCCCAGGGGTACCAGTCCACCGGGTTATCGGCGTGTTGCAACAGATAGGGGCTCTGCTCGCGGCCGAGGCGGTTTTGGTGGGCTTTATCGCGAACCTGGATGGTGGTCATGTCAGAGCTTTCGTGTGCACGCCGGGACGATTCCTCGCGCTGGGCGCAACAGAAGCTAAACAGGAACAGCGTGAGAAACAGTCCCTTTGGCAGATATCCAATCATGCAGCTGGCCTCCGATTTCGTAGTAACTCGATCAAAATTTGCCCTTGAGCTTCTGGAGAATCCGGCGATCCTTTTTGGTAGGCCGTTTCGTCCTGGATTGCGCCCGGTGGAAGGCGCTGTCCACGGTGCGCTGGAGCTTGAGTCGCTCGATTTCCTCAGGAGGGGTGAGATCCTCGTACAATCCAGCGGCGATGGCCGCCGATGCCCGGCGGTCCGACAGGCCGGTTACGCGTACATGTTGCCGGTAAGCCTGGCGGGTGATGAGCAATTCGTCCCCCATTTTCACCATGCGGCTCGGCTTCACGGACCGCCCGTTGAGCTTGACTTTCCCGGCCTGACAAGCCGTGGTGGCGCCCCCCCGCGTCTTGTGAAACCGCGCGGCCCAGAGCCACTTATCTATCCTTACTTCCGGCATCGCACAACGTTCCATAAAGTCTGACGAATCATCACGTCACCCGGCCCGCTACCATCGATAACCGACGAACAGGCCGCCATGGAGAAAGGTTCCCGGGGTTGCGGTAGGGGTTGCGTTGGTTATCTGTAGGGCCTGGATGGCGACACCGACTTTCAATCCGAGCTGGGCCGAGTTGCCGGGCCGGCCTTTGATGATCAACCTCAGGCCTCCGGTCAATCCCGGCACGGTTCGACGTGCGGCTGGCAGCCCAACGGCGTAGAGTCCGGCGCCCAGGGTGAGACTCAGGGGGCCAAGGGCAGGCGACAGGGTCACTGTGGTCCCTTTAATCACGTATGGCGGGTCGAAGACGGGACGTTCGCCGGGTAGGCTGACCTGGATGACCTCCAGGCCAATAAGGAACGGCACGGGGCCCAGGTCGAAGATTTTCATGCGCACTGCCAGACTGAATGCTAGTCCCGGTTTTTGGGTGTCGGAGAGGCCCCCGCTCAAAGGAATGACCGGTCCCAGCTGGGGAGTCAGGCCATTGCCAAACCGCAATGCCCAGAGGCGAATGAGTTCCTTGAAGGTGAGGGGCGCGTGCACACCTTCGTCCAGCGTGGCAGATTGTGCCATAGCCGCACGCAGGTCGTCCCATTCAGATTGCAGGGCCTGAAAGTAGGGATGTTGACTCCCCAGCAGTTTGGCTGCGGTGGCCGTGGCCTGCCGATAGAGGGAATCAGCGGCCCCATAGTTTCCCCGGCGCATGCGGACCTGAGCCAGGTTCCGGGCGCTAGTCACGCGGCGCAGATCGTTGGGCGGGAATTCCCCGGCCACCTGCAGGGCCTGCAGGTAATGGTGCTCCGCCTGACTAAGGGCACCTCCTTCCAGGGCCCGGTTACCCCGGCCGATCAGCTGTTCCCAGGAGGACTGTTGAGCCAGTACGAAACCGGGTGCGAGGACCAGGACCAGGAACAAGCGCCAAATCCCAGGGCGGGTCCGGCGGCACAGGCGATGAATGATCCGCCTCAGCAGACATCCTGCCCCCTGCAGCATAGTCATGACGGGCCACGGGGCGGATGATAGGCGGCCTGGATTGAAATGGGTGATGGCTGCACTCCTTCGGCTGGTTACCGGGCATAAGTTCGCACCGAAACTCGCCGGATGACAGGGGTGAAGGACAGTTAAGATAAGCACCGGTCAGACCGGGCGGCGGCATTACCGGTAGTGATGGTTGCGTGGCCGATGCGATGACGGCGGGCTGCTGTGGGGGTTCAGGGCTGACGTGAGGCACCCTCCCCTCCGGTTTCGGCCTCTGTCCCTCCCTCGGCGAGGGAGGGGTCTCACGAAGGGAGCGGGCGGCATCCTGCGGACCACCTCATACGACGTACGGGGCGGGATCGATCTGCTGCTCACTGAAGGGTTGGCCGAAGCCGCCCAGCGCATTACCTCCAGCCCCTAGTCTCCAGCCCCCACCATCCAGCCGTGTAAATTCCCCTTTTATTGTACATTTCCCCCGACCTAACTTCGGTGCCAATTAAAGGAATGATGTAAGCGATGAAAGTGAGAATACGCCTAAGCAACCGTAAGCGAAAAAACCAACTTGGCTTTCGTGTCCGTATGCGGAGCAGGTCGGGCCGGGCTATCCTGGCGCGACGGCGCGGCAAGGGCCGCAAAGTCCTCTCCGCCTGACCCCCGTTGATTCAGAGGCTAACTCGAGCGCGGCAACTGACTCGAAAGAAAGAATTCGACCGCGTTTTCACTGATGGCCGTAAAGTGGTCCATGGACGAATGGTCCTGCGGCTGGTGCCGGCGCCGCACCCGCGACTGGGTTGCACCGTTTCCCGCAAATATGGCAACAGTGTCCGTCGCCATCAGTATAAACGGAGGGTCAGGGCCGCATTTCATCAGTACTACAGCCAACTGCCGGCAGCGGATATGGTCCTGTCTGCTCTGCCGGGTAAGGGGTTTATAACCTACGAGGAGATCGATGCCGTCTTTGCCGGCCTTAAGGCCCATGACCAAACAGCAGGGTAGTCACCTGCTCATTAAGGCCCTGATCCTCCCTATCCGGGTCTACCAGCGCACCTTTTCGCTGTTGTTTGCACCGACCTGCCGGTATACGCCGTCCTGTTCCCAATATTCCATCGATGCCCTGATGAAATACGGCGTATTCGCTGGGTTGGGCCGGGCCGCCAAACGTATCCTGCGGTGCCATCCTTTCTCTAAACACACGCATTACGACCCGGCATGATGACTTCCAATGTCAAGAACGCCTTCCTGGCCTTCGGCCTCATTGCCCTGGTGCTCATTTTCACCCCTCGGTACCTGAAGTGGCTGTCCCCTCAACCTGAGGTACCCCCTCAGCAGACCGGAGAAATTCTGCCGGATGGGGCCTTTGAGCGGTCCATCATGGAACCTCGGGGCCTCGCCGCACCAGTTGCGCCGACTCAGGCGTCTAAACGCAGCCAGGAAACCCTGCCAGTCCCGCAGTGGGAAGAGCGGGTGGTGACCATCGAAACGCCCCTTTACCGGGCCGAGGTCTCCTCGCGCGGCGGAGGCCACCTCCAGACCTTCGAACTGAAGAATTACAGGAGCGGCCAAGGTATCGGGCAGGTCCAACTTATTCCCCCGACCCTCCATGACGCCACCCTGAGGATATCCTACATCAATCTCGATGGCGACTCCGTTTACCTGGTAGATAATTTTGAGGTTATGGAAGCTCCCCGGACGGAGGTGGTCCAGCTTCCCGAGGGTGAAATTTCCTTGCGCTATCGTTACACCTTCGATTCCGGTGCTTCGGTCACCAAGCGGATAACCTTCCAGGCCGATAGCTACACCCTACCCGTCGAAATATCCTGGGAACATCCGGAGCTTGAAATTGGCCCCAGCGCCCTGGAGTATGAGGTGAGCTGGCCCCTGGGTTTACTGCCAGCGGAAAAAAAGATTAAAGAAGATGAAACCTACGGGAAGGTCTACGTCTATCAGGGGGGGGAACTGGAGGATCAGGGCACCGCTGGCAATGGGCGCGTCAAGCGCGAGGTATTTAAAGGCAACACCAATTGGGTGGCGCA
>JADFNF010000073.1 GCA_022563485.1 Fidelibacterota bacterium
ACCGGCTCGAGGCAGCGGGTATACTTCCCAACAGGTCGGCGCCTGCCAGTCTAACGGAGAGCAGATAGCGCGGGCCGGTGCCCATTCCGACTGCGAACGCGAGCGGCCAAGAAGGAGGGCGATCATGAACGACCAAGTCACAGCCCAGGCATGGTTCTCGCTCGGGACGAGGGTCCCCTACGACACCGCTGCCAAGAGGATCTTGCGGCCCGACGAGGCAACAGATGCAGCGACCACTATCCATGTATTCAGCGGGTCACACGCGACGGCGGGCGAGGCAGCGAGGCGGCGCGGACGCTGTCGGCGGCATAACTGTTGTCGTACTGGTAGGCCGCCATGGGTTGTACCACCATGGCCTTATCGACTCCTGCTGCGGCCATAAGCCCCAACAGGCCCTCGGCGGTAACCGACGCCTCTCGGTACCATGTTTGGGAGACGCCCGCAGGCTGAATTCTCGCGGGGTTCAGCGGGTACCTGGCCTCGTCGTCTGACACGATATGGACGTGGGAATCGATGAGCATCTTGCTGCCTTGCTCCTTTCGCCTGCCACACCATCGCCCAGGCCTTTGACCTCATGGCCGCCGTGAAGGCCCAGCCCACGGTCCTGGTCTACTATCGCGGAGGGTGGTGCCCCTTCTGCAATATGCAGCTGGCCTCACTGCAAAAGATTGAACCCACCCTCAAGGAGATCGGGTACCAGATCATCGCCATCAGCGCCGACCGCCCCTCAAGCCTGCTCCCGACCCTGGATCGCCATTCCCTTACCTACACCCTGCTCTCCGACAGCACCATGGCGGGGGCCAGAGCGCTCGGCATCGCCTGGCAGAGCACCCGGAGCGGCCGGAAGCTGGAACGGGCTTCCGGCATGGACCACCACATTCTGCCCGTGCCGGCGGTCATCATCCTCGATCGCAAAGGCGTCATCCAGTTTCTGTATGCGAATCCCAACTACCGGGTGCGCCTGGATGGTGACGATTTGATCACCGCAGCCCGGGCGGCTCTTAAATGATAATCGATCCAGCCAGTCAGAGGAGCTAAAATATGGCCTTTACATTACAACCAGGGGATCAGGCCCCCGATTTTTCCTTGCCTGCCACCGATGGCCATACCTACAGCCTGCACGACTTCGATGACGCCCCGGTGCTGGTGGTCTTCTTCACCTGCAACCATTGCCCCTACGTCATCGGTTCCGATGAAGTGACCCGCCGGACGGCTGAGCAGTTCATCCCCCAGGGGGTCACCTTCGTAGGGATCAATTCGAACAGCGTCAACACCAAACCCGGTGACAGTTTCGACAAGATGGTCGAGCGCATGCACACCCAACAGTTCCCCTGGCTGTACCTGCATGACGAAGCCCAGGAGATTGCCCTGGCCTACGGCGCTCTGCGGACCCCTCACTTCTACGTGTTCGACCGGGACCGCAAACTGGTCTACACCGGCCGCGGGGTGGACAGCCCCCGGGACACCTCCTTGATGACGGTCAACGACCTGGAGCGGGCCTTGCGGGAGCATTTGGCCGGTGACCCGGTTACCATCCCCATGATTAATCCTATCGGCTGCAACGTGAAGTGGGCGGGCCAGGCTGAGCACTGGATGCCCGCCGAGGCCTGCGATCTGGTATAGGGGAGACTCCTTTACACGAATGCAAGGCCCGGCCGGACTCCTCGGGAAGGCCTGCCTAACGCCCACCCGCAAGCCCGCTCACCTTATCCGCCAAGAGGCCACGAGATCTGCTGATCGCTGACTGACCGTCCGCTCCAGTTCCATTTCACCGGGCCACTGCCACTGCTACAGCTACTTTTTCTACCTGCCCCATCGTAAAATCAGGCACGCCCATGGCCCGCATTCCCGAAGAGACCATCGAACGGATCCGTGATGCTGCCGATATCCTCGACGTGGTGAGCGACTACGTTCAGCTGAAACGCCGGGGACGTAACTGGTTCGGCCTGTGCCCCTTCCACCAGGAGAAGACCCCCAGCTTCAGCATCAACCAGCAGAAACAGATCTACCACTGCTTCGGCTGCGGCCGGGGGGGCGGTGCCTTCAACTTTGTCATGGAGGTGGACAAGCTGGACTTCCTGGAGGCGGTCCAGCGCCTGGGCGACAAGGTGGGCATCCCGGTGGAGCTGTCCGGCTCCACCGATCCCCGCCGGAAAGCCACGGTGCAGCAAGTACTGGACCTGTGCGAACTGGCCGCAGCGGCATACCGGAAAAATCTCCAGGGTAACGCCGGGGCCAAGGTCCGGGCCTACCTGGAGGACCGGGGAATCACACCGGCGGCCCAGGCTCTCTTCAGAATTGGCTACGCCCTGCCGGGTTGGCACAACCTGCCCAAGGCTATCGGGGCGATAAAATTCTCCAGGGAGGCCCTGGACCAATCCGGGCTGTTCGCTTCCGGGCAGCGGGGAACCTACGACCGTTTCCGCAGCCGCATCATGTTCCCCATATCGATCCCCACCGGGCGGGTAGTGGCACTAGCGGGTCGCGTGTTTGATAGCGATGATACGGCCAAGTACATCAACTCGCCGGAAACCCCCGTCTACCACAAGAGCGAGGTCCTCTACGGACTGTCCCTGACCCGCAATCCCATTCGCGATCAGGAGACTGCCATCATCGTCGAGGGCTACCTGGACCTGATCCAACTCCACCAGGCTGGCATCCAAAACGTGGTGGCCGTGTCCGGCACGGCCCTTACCGACCGGCACGCCCGGGAGCTGCGCAAGCTGACCACCAGGATTTTCCTCGCCTACGATGGCGACAACGCCGGGATTCAGGCCGCCATTCGCGGGGGCTACACCCTGCTGCGCAACGGTCTCAGTCCCAGAGTTGTCCTGCTGCCGGAGGACCAGGACCCCGATGATTGGGTCCGGGAGGCGGGACCCAAACCGTTTCTAAAAGCCGTTGATGACGCCATGCCGCTGCTCGAATTTCATCTCCAGCACTTCGGGGGCGACCCGGCACAGCCGGGGGATTTGCGCCGGTTTCTCGATGAGACCCTCCGGGAACTGGTCCAGGTGCCCGATCCCCTGGTGCAGGAACTGAACCTGAAGCAGGTGGCGGAACTGACCGGGATAGATGAGCGGCGGCTGCATAAAGCGCTCGGCGCTCTGCCGAAGTTCAAGCCCCGCAATCAGAAGGATAGCGGCCAGGAAAACCGGCTAGTCATCGTTGAGGACACCCGGTCGCACAGGGCCCAGATGGCCCTGGTCGGTCTCGCTTTTCAGGACAGTGAACCGGTGCTCAACCTGTTGGCCGATCAGGCCCAGATGGAACTGTTTACCCATCCCGTGCTGACCGCGATCTGGCAAGTTATCTCCCCGGCCCTGCAAAATGGCAACATCCCCGATCCCGCAGGTATAATGGACCAATTCTCCACCGATGAACAGCGGCAGGTATTGAGTCAGATTCTCATGAAAGTGGTGGAAGAGGGCGACCCCATGAGCCTGGCCATCGACTGCCTCACAGCCCTGCATCGTGATACCCTCCAGCAACAGATTGACCAACGGCGTAGAGACTTGCGACTCGCCGAAGGGGGATCGGGCCAACCACCATCAAACCTCATCACCGAAGTGGCCACCCTCCAACGTGACCTCGCCAATCTGGGTCAACAGTTTCAAAAATACCGGATCGCGTGAAACGGCCGGACAACCACTTATTCATTTTCCCGATGGGAGTGAGCATGGCTGTCATGCCGACCTTCGTGCTGAGATCCTTTAGGACCTCCGCCCTTGCGTTGGCACTATTCTCCCTAAGCTCCACAGCCGCCGCCCAGGTGAACACCGAAGCCCTGCGCCGGGAGGATCGATCCCCCGGCTGGCACACCAACCTGGGGGTAGACCTGGGGATCATCGCCGGTAACTCCAGCCTGGTGCAGTTGCGCTCCAACCTGCGCCTTGACTACCTCACCGAAAGAGGCCACACCTTTTTCGTCACCCAATTCCAAAGAGGAACACAAGGGGATAGTCTCTTCCTCAACAAGGGATTCGCCCACCTGCGGGGGGTAAAGACCCTGAGCGCGCGATACCAGGTGGAAGCGTTTCTGCAAAGAGAGTTCAACGAGTTTATCGACCTCGAGGACCGGCAGCTGGCCGGCGGCGGCCTGCGCATCCGGTGGCACCTAACGCCCGACCCAACGCGAAAACCCCGACCGGTGCAGCTCCATACCGGCTTTGGAGCGATGTGGGAACGGGAACGGATCGATACCACTGGTCAGGCATCGGACGATCGGGCTTCTTCACCGCTTGCCAGCCTGGTTCGCTCTACCAACTACCTGGTCCTCCAATGGCAGGTGGACGACCGCCTGACCCTCCTTTCAACAACTTATTACCAGGTGGACTTGAGCCGATTCGCCGACTATCGCATCCTGTGGGAAGGCGCCCTGGACCTCACCCTCACCAAGCGGCTGGCCCTGCGACTCATCCTGAACCTCCGCTACGATAGTGAACCGCCCGCAGGCATCAAGTCGTACGACCTGGAAATCACCAATGGGTTCTCTTACAGTCTCTAGGCCTTCAGACCGAGGGATACGCCCTGGTCTTGACTATCCATCGGGGAACGGGTAGATTCCCTCGGAGATCTCATGACATGCGCTCCCTGATATTCCAACTGGCGGCGGTGGTCCTGTTGAACAGCGCTCTCGGGGCCCAGACGGAACAACCCGCAGCGGCGGTGGGCTATCTGCGCATCTTCACCGATACCGATTTGGTGCAGATCTATCTCGATGGTGTGCCCATTGGCGCCAGTCCCATTCAGGAAGAAATCCCGGTGAATCCGGGCTGGCACACCGTCAGTTTTTTCTCCCCGGACTTCAAATGGACCCACTGGACCCATCGCCGGCGAGTCGTTATCGTGAATATCATCGAGGCCGGCACTTATCACGTGTTGGTTGAGCCCGGCGAGGTGCAGGAGGTATTGCTGGAATGGCATGAACTGGAACGGGACCTGATACGCTACGAATCGGGCCGCAGGATCTCTGCTGCAGCCGGGCTGTTCATGGTAGCCATGACCTTGATGCTGCTGGCCAAGGCGTCATGAAAAGCAGCCCTGGATTCCTGCTGCTGGCTCTGGGTATCGGCGTAGCGGGCAGTATCATCCTTTCAGCACAGGAAGAGAGCCCAGCTGAGGTTATCTCCGAGAGCCCTTTGCCCCTGGTCCCGTCGGCCTCCTTCTACCACCCCCCGGTGATCCGGGAAGTGTGGGACAATCTTTACCGCCGGTTGGATGACATGGAGGATGGCCTACTTACCAAGAAGTTTGTTCGGGCACTCCTCGATTCCCTGGCAGTGAGCGTGCAGGCCGATTTTGACTCGCTGGCTATACGGGCCCAAGCCATTGAGACCAGCGAGTCTGGCTACACCCACAAGTTTTACTCAAGCCCCCTGACCCGCGACGAAATCCTCGGCGCTCCCATTACCGAACAGGATTCAGCGGACCGCCCCCATTTTCATGCGGTCTACGATCCCCAGGGGTATCTGCTCAGGGTGCGGTACGTGGAACCCCGCCTGTGGCGCGCCAATCAGCAGCTGTTGGCCCGTGGAACCTACCAGCTGGATCCCACTAGCCCGCCACAGGTGCGCTACTTTCGGGACTGGGACATCCGCACACTGGCCGGGAAGGGCTACGTCAAGAAAAAGAAACTCCTCGAAGATCAGGCTCACTACCGGATCGTCTATGATCCCGAGAATGAAGTCGAAGCCGTCCAGTATTTTGATAGCGACTGGAAGTTGGTCTTCACCCTGACCACCGGCCAGGCTTCAGCCGAGGGTGACCAATATGCCCGCCTCGAGTTTGCCGACGGCGCCGGCTCGCTCTTGACCCTGCACCCCTATGTGTTCCTGCGGGACTGGAGCGTGGTCAAACCGAAATGGAAAGTCGCCATTACGCGCGATGAAAACGGCGCCCTCGCTTCGACTCAGGTTTTTAATCATCTCGACCAACTCTCCTACTACTACACCTTCAGCTTCCGGGAAGATGAGGAGGCCCACACGCGCACCTTGCGCGGCACGGTCCTTTCCGATGCCAACGAGATTAAAAGGGTTTTTGCCCTGGTTTATGATCAGGAGGACCGGATGGTGCGGCGCGCGTTCTACACCGATGACGGCCAGCTGCAGGAAGCCACAACCTATGATTATCTCCCCGCAACGTCAGAGCTGATCGTCACCACCCGCAATGCGGTAGGTATCGTGACCTCCCGTCAGAACTTCCTCTATCCTGCCCCCAAGGACTAACGATCTGGGTACCGGCGTGTCCCCGTCCTGCAGAATCCCCCTGGCCACCCTGGCGGCTGGCGCGCTTCTGACAGCCATGATCCTTTTGGCGGGCTGCAACCGCGACCGAGGCGATACCATCGCGCCATCCATCAGCTACACCTTTCCCCGGGAGTTTACCATTCTCAGCAATATCGCTACTATCCGCGTCAAAGCCGGCGACAATGAGGGCATTAAGCAGGTGATATTCATGGCCGATGGCGATACCGTCGGGCAGGATTCCCAGGAGCCTTACGCCCTTAAGTGGAACACCTCGGCCTTCCCCGATTGTACCGATACAGACTCCTATATCCTCCTCACGGCGGCGGCAGTTGACTTTGCCGGAAATGTGGGGACGGCCCAAAGGAAATTTTTTCTGGACAATGAAGGACTGCCCCCGATCCGTGTGGAAATGTTCGAACCCTCCAATGTGACCAAACATTCGGCTACACTGACCTGGGAAAAGTCGCTGGATTGGGACTTCTCCCATTATATCCTACGCCGGGATACAGCCGCCACGGTAACCATCAACGCCGATTCGCTGGTGCGGTTCGATGATCCTGACGCCACTTCTTTTGCCGATACCGGGGAAGGGATCAGCCCCTTTGGTCTGCTGGAGGATACCGAATACCACTACCGGATCTTTGTGCATGACACCTTCGGTCGGTTCCGGGCGAGTGATTCAACCGTCACAATCCATACCCTGTTGCCCCAACCAGTCAAACTCGTCACCGGCGAATCGCCCAGACCCAAGTCCACAGTGCGTCTCCAGTGGGAGCCCAGTGAGGAGGATGTGGCCTACTTCCGCCTACACCGCGGACTGGTCCCACAGCCCGTCAACCTGGACTCCATTGCGGCCTTCACACCAAGGCCCGGCGCCTATACCTACCTCGATACGGGCTTGGTAGCCGACTCAACCTATTATTATTACCTCTACCTGGTCGATGAGGCCGGGTACACCCACAACTTCAGCAGCGCCGACGTCGTGGAGGCGCGGACCGCGGCCCTTCCGGAACCTGTTTTGAATACACCGCTGATCATCACCAAGTACAGCGCCACCATTGCGTGGGAAGCGATCCCCATGCAGGAGGATTTCAGTTGGATTACCCTCTACCGCAGCATCACCGCCAGTGTCGACACCAATGATGTGGTCATCTACACCGATCTTCGCAATCAGTTACCCGCCTATCAAGACACCTCATTGTCACAGGGCCAGACCTACTACTATCGTATGTACCATATTGATACTCGGAACAATACTGCCTGGAGCAACACCCTGGCCCTTACCACCAAGTCCCTCGCCGATGTCTGGCAAGGTGGGTTGGGCGTTGGACCGCCGGGAAAGTACCAGCTGGAGCTCGTTTGGACGCCCTATACCTGGACGGTGGAGGATGATTTTACCCGATACATCCTCACCAACAACGGCGACGTACTGCAATCTACATCCGACCCCAACGTGACCACCTATACCCATACCGGTCTGCAAAAGAACACACTTTATTCCTATACGTTAACCGTTAATGATAGCAGTGGGGCCAGCGCAACCGCCACACTGGTGGCAGCCACCCGGGACATCTATCCAGCCAAAATCACCCGGTTGGAGCCCGACTCTCTCTGGCATTTCGACATCGAATGGCTGCCGTCCCAGGAAACCCCGGGTGAATTCTTAAAATATGTGCTACTGCGGACAGACGATGAGAACGAAACCTTTGAAGATGCCAACAGCGACAACATCCCCGACTGCCTGCCTGGCGGCAACTGCATCAAGGTGACCGAAACCACCCAGCGCTTACCTTCCGCCGGTGACAGCACGCTCACCTTCAACGACAGTGACACCAACCTGGTGAAGCAGCAGAAGTACAACTATGTGCTGCTCACCTACGACCAACAGGGGGACTGGACTCCCAGCAATATCGAGGGGGAGGTGCTTTCTTCGCCACCGAAGCCGGTAAACCTGTTTGATCCTGGCGGCACATCCAGCACCATTTCGTTAAGCTGGTCCAGGGCCACTTGGGGTTCTCCCATTGATGACGACAAGTTGTTCAGTCGTTACGAGCTCTGGCGGAGTAACCAGCAGGGCGTTTCTCCCGATTCTGTCAATGCCCCCAACACCCTGGTAACCGCCATAAATGATATCGGCATACTCCAGTATGAGGATGGCGACGGCGCTTTGGGGCAGATTCCGTGGCATTATATCGTTGTGCTCCATGACAAGTTCGGCCAGGCGGCCATTAGCAATGAAGTGATCGGGGTAACCCTCTGATGCCCTTGACGCAAGAAGCAGGTGGCCTTATCGGTCGCACCATCCTGGCGGGTTTGCTGGGTATCCTGGTCCCGGCGTGTACTGAGCCAACACCAATTACCCGGTCAGTGGTGCTCTCAGGCGGAGCGTATGTGCGCATCGCCAACCGCTGGATTCCCGGCCAGCCTCAGGATTCCACCAGTCTGGCGGCCCTGAGCAGTGGCGAATTTTCCGTGGAAATCTGGGCTGCCGGTGATTCCCTGCCACCCAATACGCTGGAACGTCCCTCCCTCTTCACCATAAGCAATGCCGCCAACGGCACCGAAATCGGTATCTTCCGAGCGCCCTTCGATTCCAGTGCCATCTTTGTTATCCTGAGCGGCCAGTTTATCCCTCAGCTCTTTTCCATCCCCGGCTGCGACTGGAACGATCCTGATCTGTTCGTCCAGGTCGTGCTTACGTACGACGGGAACACCCTCACCCTTTATGGCAATGGGACTAGGCTGGGCAACACAACCCTCGGCGCCAATATTGATGTCTTCGACAGCGATGCCCTGATCGGGGCCGAATGGGGCACACGGAATGATCCTGCCACCCTGGACAATTTCTGGTACGGCGCTATTGATGAGGTGCGCCTGTGGACCATCGTCCTGCAGGAAGGCGAGATGGCCTTCCGCTACGACAACCCCGGCAAACTCACCCGGCATTATTCCCCCACCGGCCTCGATCCGCTCATCGGTCTGTGGCGTTTCAACCGGGCCGGACTGGATGGCGATCCGGTGCTCGATGGTAGCGGCAAAGGCAATGACGCCGTGCTCAACAAGGCCGAGGGTCAACTCGACTTCACCGACGCCGGATCTTAGGCGCCCAGCGACCGAGTCCTTTTGATTCGCGGAGGCCCTGGCGGTAACTTTGCCTCATAACGGGCCCTTAGCTCAACGGTTAGAGCGCCGGACTCATAATCCGTCGGTTCCAGGTTCGAATCCTGGAGGGCCCACACTGCCTGCACCTCCAGAAGCTCTATCTCACCGCGGGAAACGTTCCTCTTCCAATTCTCCCCCCCCTGCAAAGAACCGCAGACAACCGCACCATTTGCCCGATACTTATCCGGAGACGGACAGGGGGGTAGGGCC